>NZ_JBHLWI010000047.1:0-15853 GCF_042432905.1 Fontibacter flavus
AGCATTTCTATTTTTTTACGGCTTTTCCAGGATTTAACTTCCCTTTCCCGTTTGTAAGCTTCTTCTTTGCAAGGGAACTGTTCTTTATAGGCTAGCTTCCAATCATTGGCTGGGCCAGTATATCCTCTATGATTACTGTTATGTTTACGGAGCCTTTCTTCCAGATCTTCACATGTGTGGCCGACATAATATTTATCTTTCGATAAAGAGTGAAGTATATAAAAGTAACAAGCCATAGGAATAAAAAAAACCTCCGATTTGGAGGCTTAGTGGGAGTTGAGGGATTCGAACCCCCGACCCTCTGCTTGTAAGGCAGATGCTCTGAACCAGCTGAGCTAAACTCCCATAATTGACTTCTGAATTTGATCAGCCGACCCTTCCGACTGTAGTCGGAATGCTCTGAACCAGCTGAGCTAAACTCCCGGGGGAAAATAAAATAAATTAAAAGTGGGAGTTGAGGGATTCGAACCCCCGGCCCTCTGCTTGTAAGGCAGATGCTCTGAACCAGCTGAGCTAAACTCCCAATGCTTTTTTGTTCTCTTGTAGAACGGAGTGCAAATGTATTATTTAATTTTTTTGCTTGCAAAAAATGGGTTTAAATTTTTTAATTGATTCTGTAATGGTCTGATATTGAATGAAAAAAAATCATTTGTTAACGTTGAGTGTAAACCCCGCTTTGAACCATCTTCCAGGCATTTGTACAAAACCGGCCTCTATATATTCAGCATTGGTAATGTTGGAAGCTTCCAAGAAAAAGCCTACAGGTTTAATTCTGTTGTAATCAAGTCTGGCATCGAGAAGAAAATAAGGATCCAAAGCCATTCTTTCAACATGCCTTCCTTTAATGGTCAGTTCTGCTTTACCCATAAATTCTGCTTGCATTCCTGCAATGATTTGATTTCTTAGTGAATTCAGGGCGTACCGTGATTCCATTCCTTCTGCTTGTACCAAGTCAGCTTGAATGTAATTATAACTTAATGACAGTTCATTCAGTTTGGCTTTTTGGCTTCCCCAATTGACTGAATATCGGATGGATGTTTCCAGTCCGTTAAATTGAACACTGCTGATATTACCAGGAGTCCAGCGGTTAGGATTTGGAGTGATATCGCTTGGAATCCTTGTCCAATCTATTAGGTTGTCTGTAGCTCTGTGGAAATAGACTACTTCTGATGAAAGGTTTTTTCTGTTCAGTTTCCATCCAATTTCAAAATTCCATGCCTCTTCAGGTAAAAGGTTTGGATTGCTCAGGTTACTCGGGTCTTCATAGTAAAGTTCCGTGAAAGAGGGTATCCTGTAACTGGTTCCGAAATTTGTATAAAGTCTTGAAAGTTTGTTGGCCTGAAAGCCAATTTCCGCACCGGGGAAATGTTTCCATCCGTATTCATTGTAGTAATTCGAATATATTCCTGCCCTTGCATCAAATTTTTCCCAAAATTCAATTCTGTGTTCGGCAAAAACACCCAAAAAGGATCTTTCTCTATTACCCAGGTTTGTGCTTTCAATTTTCTCTTGTCTGGCTTCAAGCCCTAAACCACTGACACCTAAAGAAGAAGTGTAGGTGCTATTAAGTTCCAGAGCCATGACATCTGAAATATGGTTATTGGTAAAGAATTCCGGCTCGTTTCTTCTGAGTCGGAATTCATCCACATTCCTCCTCCAATAGCCTCTGGTCTGAAGGTAGAATTGATTATCGCGAAAACTATGAGTTAGGGCTGTTAGGTAGGTTTCTATTGCTTCCCACTGATCAGGAAAAGCATTGGTGTAAAATCCATTTGCCCCAAACTTTCTGTCAGTGTAGCCGATCATGGCATTCAATTCATTCTTTTTATTGATGTCGAAGCCAGATTCATAGAAAATATTGTTGACCTTAAAATCCGAATTGTACCAATGTCCTTCAGAGGCATCATGGGAAATTGAAATCGTCTGTTTGTATTTTCCGATTGGAAGGGAGGAAATGAGATGCCCACCTCTCATACCAAAATCCCCTCCGAAACCCTGTATATTCAAACTTGTGGTCTCCGGTAGGGAAGTAACAATATTTACAGCGCCGGCATAAGCATTCTGTCCAAAAATCCTAGATCCTGGACCTTTCAATACTTCAATTCTTTGGATTGCCTGAACAGGAACGGGGATATTCATCTGATGGTGGCTTGTCTGCGGGTCTGTTAGTTTAATACCATTAATAAGCATCAACGTCTGTTCAAAGCTGCCTCCCCGTATGCCGACGTTTGCCTGAACCCCACTAACGCCTCTTTGCCTGATGTCGACGCCTGGTGTGAAAGCAAGGATCTCCTGAATGCTTCTGGCAGGGGTAGTTTCAATAGCTTTCCTATGGATCACGCTGATATTTCTGGAAATTTTGTTGAATGGGATTTCCATTCTATTTTCCATGACTGTGATTTCCCCAAGGTCTAAGGTAGTGCTATCTTGATTCGCTATTACATAAGTTGGAAACAACATGGACAAAGCGATTAAGATGAAAGATTTCATTATAGTTGTGGTTTTAGCCCGGCAAGTTACCCATGAAATGGTTTTAAATACAAATCTCTTATTTAGATCTGATTGTTTTGAATTTACTGTGATCAAAGAGGGAAAACGGATTTTTTCTTCTCATAGCTTTATTTAATTTAGGCCATTGTTAACTAATGAAGAATATATGAATAGAATTAGTCTTGCTAAAATTTTTGCTTTTTTCCTGTTTTTCGGGATGCTAAATCATGCATCTGCCCAACAGGTGATAGACAATAGAGATGGCGCCTTTACAGAATTTGGATACCGCCAAGGCACTGCTTATAGAACCGCTTCAGGAAAACCTGGGCCTTCTTATTGGCAAAATGGTGCTGACTATGTTATGAATGTAACCCTTGACGAAGACAGTCATACGATCACAGGAAATGTGGTTATTACGTATAAAAACAATTCTCCTGAAACACTTGATTTTGTTTGGCTGTATTTGGAACAAAATAGATTTACCCCTGATTCCAGAGGGACTTTAACTACTCCTGTACAGGGGAATCGCTACAATGGTGATTTAGATGGGGGAAATACCATTACGAATGTTAAGGCACAGGTAGTAGGTAAAAACAGGCCTGTTTCCAATGAGTATCTTATTTCGGACACCCGTATGCAGGTTCATTTTGCTGAGCCTATTCCCGCTAATGGTGGTAAGGCGACCATATCTATGGATTTCAGCTATAAAGTTCCGGAAAAAGGAATGGATCGAATGGGTAGGTTGAACACCAAGAATGGTGAAATTTTTGCCCTGGCACAATGGTATCCTAAAGTAGCTGTATTTGATGATGTGACGGGCTGGAATACAGATCCTTACCTAGGTGCCGGAGAATTTTATTTAGGCTATGGAGATTTTGATTATAAAGTGACTGTTCCTTATAATCATATTGTAGTAGCTTCCGGAGAATTGATGAACCCCAATCAGGTACTTCCAAAATTGTTGCAAGACCGAATGAAGCAGGCTGCTGACAGTGATGAGCGGGTATATTTGATCAGCCCTGAGGAGATTACTGATTATGCCAAAACCAGGCCAACCCAAAGTGGTAATATGACCTGGCATTTTAAAATGAACAATACAAGAGATGTGGCATTTGCTTCTTCAAAAGCTTTTATCTGGGATGCAGCCAGAATCAATCTTCCAAGTGGCAAAAAAGTAATAGCCCAATCTGTATATCCTATAGAAAGTGACGGAGAGGAAGCTTGGGGAAGATCCACTGAATACAGTAAGGCTTCCGTAGAGCATTATTCCGAAATGTGGTATGAATATCCTTATCCTGTTGCAGTCAATGTGGCGGCTGAAGTAGGAGGTATGGAATATCCCGGACTTAATTTCTGTAGCTGGAAGTCAAAAGGCGAATCTCTTTGGGGAGTGACGGACCATGAATTTGGTCACAATTGGTTTCCTATGATTGTGGGATCTAATGAAAGAAGGCATGCTTGGATGGATGAAGGCTTCAATACCTTTATTAATTACTACAGCTACCTGGCCTTCAATGATGGAGAATATACCAATAACCTCAAGCAAACCAGACGTTATGTGGGTTGGTTGACCAATAAGGATAGAGAGCCAATTGCAACACACCCTGATAGAACACAGTCCAATAACTTGGGTATGGTAGCTTATATGAAGCCAGCTTTGGGTTTGATAATGCTGAGAGAGTATGTTTTAGGTTCGGAAAGGTTTGATAAAGCATTTAGGTCTTATATCAAAACTTGGGCATATAAACATCCACAGCCAAGTGATTTCTTCAATCATATGGAGAATGTTTCCGGAGAAAATCTAGATTGGTTTTGGAAAGGTTGGTTTTACAGCAATGCCAATATAGATCTTGCTATAAATGGGGTGTATCCATACGGAGCTAATTATGTGGTCAGTCTTTCCAATTTAGGGGAAATGCCAATGCCTGTATGGTTAGAAATTACCTATGAAGACGGGGGAAAAGAAAGAAGGATGCTTCCAGTAGAAATTTGGTTTAAGGGAAATCAATGGAACCATCTGCTTAGAGTGGATAAAAAAGTAGTGGCAGTCGAGATTGACCCTGACAAAGTCATTACAGATATCAATTCAGGAAATGATAAATGGCCTTCTGAATTGTATAAATAAATAAAAGCGCGGCTCAAATTGATTGGGCCGCGTTTTTTTTTGAAAAGTTTAATATTCATCATTTATTTCTATCCAATATCCATCAGGGTCCTTCACATAGATTTGCTTGATGCCATCAGGCCGGATATTTATTGTACTTTCATTTCCTGGCCAATCCTCATATGCTACTCCAAGTTTTTCAAGGTTGGCAATAAATTGGTCCATATTGGGTACACTGAAACAAATATGGTTGTTTTTATTAATCGTGACAGGTTCCCAGGGGGCCTGTATGATATGCATCGAAATATTGTTTCCGATATCAAACCATACATGAAGCCCATCTTTGAAAGGTTCATCAAGTTCTGTAAACTGGAATACTTTACTGTAAAAATCACTGCTCCGCTTCAAATCTTCAACATAGACAGCGATATGGGTAATCTTGGCTTGTGCCATAACATTGTCGTTCATCATCAATAAGCTTAATGTAATTAGTATTGGAATAAGAGGTTTTTTCATATTGGGTTTGATTGATTACCTGAATATAAGCCTTTTTGGTTCAATGAAGGATTACCAAATGTATCTTAGGGTCAATGAATGGATAAATGGTATAAAAAAAGTGGAAGCTCATTTAGAGCTTCCACTTTTTATTTTTTTGAGAGATATTTGATTTATTCTTCTTTTTTCGAGACGAAAGCGAGTTCTTCTGCTTGATCAAATAAATTTAGGGCTTGAAGGTATACTTCATTGATATCATTAATTATCTTATAGAAGGCATTGTCATCAAAGATGTTTCTGCCCATATGTGCCTTGAGTAAGATTTTAAGGTAATCTTTCGATTTCTTGAAATCTTTCTCGTCATATTTCACTTTGTTTTTCTCACCAACTTTAATCAAGCTCTGAAGCATGTCTTCTGAAACTTGATATTTATGATAATAATCCTCGAAGCTCATGTTGTCAAATTTTTTCTTGTTCTTGTCCAGATAATCCAAGATAAATTCTCTGGCAGAGTCTGAGTTGAAAATCCTGTTTACATATGCGCTGCTCATCGTAGTGTCCAAGGGTACAAAGAAGTCAGGCATAATTCCCCCACCTCCATATACAGCTCTTCCTGATTTGGTCTCATATCTGAGGCTATCATCAAATTTGATGCTGTCGGCAGTGAAGAATTCACCATGTTCAAACCTGTTCACCCAATCGCTGGAGTAATCCTCATCTTCACCATATGGTTTTTGGATGGACCTGCCGGAAGGGGTATAGTATCTCGCAATTGTCAATCTCAATTCAGCACCATCAGAAAGGTCAATAGGCATCTGAACCAATCCTTTTCCAAATGATCTTCTTCCCACAATCAATCCTCTATCATTGTCCTGAATCGCGCCCGCCACAATTTCTGAAGCCGAGGCACTACCTTCATTGATCAATACTATCACTGACCCATCTTCAAATAGGCCCGGCTTGATCGCAAATGCCTTTTGATTATATCTGTTGAGTTTTCCCTGTTGGGAAACAATCAGTGCATTTTCATCCAATATTTCATCGGCAATGTTGATAGCGGCCCCCATATATCCTCCTGGATTGCTCTGAAGGTCAAGAATCAATTTCTTCATTCCCTGTTCTTTGAGGTCTCGAACAGATTTCTTGAACTCTTCATGGGTAGTAGCAGCAAATCTGGTAACCTTGATGTAACCAATTTCATCGTTCACCATGTAGGTAGCATTGATGGAATATTGTGGTATTTTGTCTCTGGTGATTTCGTAAGGGATAAGATCTTTCTGATTTTTTCTTTTGATGTCAATCATCACCTTAGATCCTCTAGGGCCTCTCAATAAATCGAAAACATCCCTGTTGGTAATGCCTGTTCCGGCTACTGTTTTTCCATCAACACGAATGATCTGGTCTCCTGATTGGATGCCCAATTTTTCAGAAGGACCACCGGTCAGAGGAGCCACTACATAAATTGTATCCCTGATGATACCGAATTCAACACCGATTCCATCAAATTCGCCATCTAATTGTGATTTGGCTAAAGTGGCATCTTTAGCTGGGATATAGGAAGAGTGAGGATCAAGTTTTTCAAGCATACGCTGTATCCCATATTCTACCAATTCATTGGTATTGACACTGTCTACATAATCCCTGTTGATGTAAGTGATGATTTCCTGAAGCTTATATATAGCGGCTTTTAGGTCATTTCTGTCGGTTTTGGGTTCAGCAAAAGTTGCTCCTATCCAAATCCCAGCTGAAATCGCCAAAGCAAGGATAATGGGCAGCCTGATTTGCTGTTTGGTGTTTTTAATTTCGCTCACTGTATCTTTTCAATTAAATGGATTCAAACAAAGGTTATCATGAATTTAACCATAATATATGATTAAACAGCAAATGGGTCTATTTCGTTTTGATAAACGAAATAAATTCGATTTTGATAGGGCTTTTAACATGTTTTAGGTAAAATAAATTAATTTTGTATTCATGCCCGATTCCAAAAATATAGAAAAAAGCCCGATCAAAGATATTGTTTTAGATAATTATGTCTTTGCTGCTGTTCTTCATTATTTCGGGATTAGTTTTTTTCAATATGAACAGGCATCCTTACAGGAAGTTTGTAAAAAATACAAAATCAATCCACAGCAACTGATCGAAGAACTTGAAACTTGGGCAAAAAGGGAAGAACCTTCCCCAAGGGATTTGTATTTCCACCCCATAGAGGTCTTGGTGGCTTATCTTAGAAAGAAACACTACTACTTTGTAAGGCAAGAACTTCCGTTTCTTTCTGATATGATAGCGGGAATACAAGTCGATGATTCTGATTTTAGCAGTATTTTGGGGGATTTGAGGATCATGTTTCCTTTATTTGTAGAAGATTTTATTCACCATATTCATGAAGAGGAGATGCGGTTGTTTAAAAGAATTGAACTCTTGCATGAGATTGAGGAGGATGCTTTTGGACTTACGGATGCCCTTGAGATCTTGAAAAAGGAACCGATTTCTCAACTTGCAGAGGCACATGAGGTTCATGACGATGAAATGCAGGGCATTAGGAAGCTGACAAAAGACTATTGTTTGTCAGCAAATGCACCTGTAGCAATGAAAGTGCTTTATTTTGAACTTCAGAATTTTGAAAAAGAACTCGTTATTCATGCGCAGATTGAAGATCAATTATTGTTTCCCAAAGCAGTAGAACTGGAAAAGGAAGTGATCAGGAGAATTAAGAAAAAAATCCTTAACAATTGATGGGTAGAATATTAGCAATTGATCTTGGAACCAAAAGGACGGGTATTGCCGTTACAGATTCGTTAAAGATGTTAGCGAATCCGTTGGAAACTGTTGAGACGGGCAAGCTCATTGATTTTCTACAATCCTATTTCCAAAAGGAAGACGTAGAAACCATCGTTTTGGGATATCCTAAAAAACTTGATGGTAGAGACAATGAAATGACGCCTAGGGTAATCAGTCTGAAAGACAGGTTGTCGAAGTTGTTTCCAGAAAAAAAAATCGTTTTGGTAGATGAAAGATTTACATCCAAAATGGCCATGCAAACCATGATCAGCATGGGGAGCAAGAAAAAAGATAGAAAAGAAAAAACAGGAAATTTGGATAAGGTGAGTGCTGCCATTATCCTTCAATCTTACTTAGAACAAATATGATTTACCCGATAGTTGCCTACGGCAATCCTATATTAAAGAAAGAAGCCGAAGAAATCAGAGAAGGCGATAAGCTGGATGAACTAATTCAGGATATGTTCAGTACAATGGACCATGCCAATGGTGTAGGTCTTGCTGCTCCTCAGATCAACAAAGGCGTTAGATTATTTGTCATCGACAGTACTTTGATGCTAGATGAAGGAGATGAGGAAAAAGGTATCAGAAGGGCATTTATCAATCCGATTATATTGGACGAATACGGAGATAATTATGGTTTTGAAGAGGGTTGCTTGAGTATACCTGATGTACGTGCAGAAATCATCAGGCCTGAAAAACTGACCATAGAATACTTTGATGAAAACTGGAATCTTAAGGAGGAAGAGTTTTCAGGAATGACAGCAAGAGTGATCCAGCATGAATACGATCATTTGGAAGGAATACTTTTTGTGGATTACCTGAAAGGTCTCAAAAAAAGATTGGTACAAAGCAAATTGATTGATGTGAGTAAAGGAAAAGTACCTACAGATTACAGAATGATTTATCCACTAAGATAAAATTTTAGACCAACGGTGTACTGTTGGTCTTTTTTATGACTGATCTAATGACCGCAGAAAAGACTGAATTATTACGCATTGCCTTAGTTCAAACTAATTTGTATTGGAAGGATAAAACCGCCAATATGGCCATTTTGGAAGAGAAAATCATGGGTTTTGAAAAGGAGGTTGATTTGATTGTTTTGCCGGAGATGTTTTCCACTGGCTTTACCATGGATGCTGAAGAAGTGAGTGAGCCTATGAATTTATACACCTGTAAGTGGATGAAGCTAATCGCAAAGCAAAAAAAAGCAATTTTGACCGGTAGTGCCATCATTAAGGAAGATGGTAAATACTTCAATCGATTGTTATGGGTTGAACCAAACAGTGAAATCAGTTGGTACGATAAAAGACACCTTTTTAGAATGGCTGATGAGGACTCGCATTTTTCGATGGGAAAGGAAAGAAAGGTTTTTGAATGTAAGGGGTGGAGGGTTTTGCCACAAGTTTGTTACGACCTGAGATTTCCTGTTTGGAGTAGAAATAGGACCCAAGGAGGTGAGATGGAATATGATCTGCAGCTGTATGTGGCCAGCTGGCCAACTCCAAGAGTAAATGCCTGGGATATTTTGCTAAAAGCTAGAGCAGTTGAAAATCTTTGTTATTCTATTGGTGTAAATAGGATTGGGCAGGATGGGAATGCAGTACCTTACTCAGGACATTCAGGTGCTTATGATTTTAAAGGAGAGCAGTTGGTGTTTTCTGCCAACAAAGAGGAGATACTTTTTGTTGATCTTGATTATAAGGCTCTTGAAGATTACAGAAAAAAGTTCCCGGCATGGAGAGATGCTGATGGATTTTCGCTGGAGTAATGCATAGGTTCGAGGATTTTGTATGGTTTAAAAACCCCATTATCCACTTACTTTATTGAACCTTTGAAACTGGGATATTTTCCTTAATTTAGCCCGCAATTTTGAAAACCGAATTGCTTCAAAAAATATAACCTGTCCAGTACTTCTGTTTTAATAGGCTGGGCTTTTTATTAAATATTAAGTTAAACATTCAGAATAATTTGAAATGACCACTAAAACAGCAAAGATTCTATACACGCTGACAGACGAGGCACCTGCTTTGGCAACCTATTCTTTACTTCCTATTGTCAAGGCATTTACGGATTCTGCAGGAATAGTAGTTGAAACAAGAGACATTTCACTTGCAGGCAGGATTATCTCCCAGTTTCCTGAGTACTTAAATCCTGAGCAAAGGATAAACGATGATTTGGCAGAATTAGGTGAAATTGCCAAAACACCAGAAGCAAATATTGTAAAGCTTCCTAATATTTCAGCTTCAATGCCACAGTTGAAGGCAGCGATCAAGGAACTCCAAGCTAAAGGCTACGCACTTCCCGATTATCCGGATGAGCCAAAGACTGATGAGGAAAAATCCATCAAGGCGAAATATGATAAAGTTAAAGGTAGTGCTGTTAACCCTGTATTAAGAGAAGGGAACTCAGATAGAAGGGCTCCTTTGGCGGTTAAGGAATATGCAAAAACTAACCCTCATAGTATGGGGAAGTGGTCTGCTGATTCCAAGACACATGTTTCCAGTATGAGGAAAGGAGATTTTTATGGTAGTGAAAAATCACTGACCATAGAAAAACCGGAAAATATCCGGATTGAATTGGTGACAGCTGAAGGAAAAGTGAAAGTGTTGAAGGAAAAATTGGCTCTGTTGGAGGGAGAGGTGATAGATGCAGCGGTATTAAGTGTAGCTGAATTGAAGAAATTTCTTCAAGAACAAAAAGAAGATGCAAAAAGAGCAGGTGTTCTTTTTTCACTTCATATGAAGGCAACGATGATGAAGGTCTCTGACCCTATCATTTTTGGCCATGCAGTAAAGGTGTTCTTTGCTCCTGTTTTTGATAAGTATGAAGAATTATTTAAAAAATTGGGAGTTGATGTGAATAATGGCTTTGGTGACCTGATCTCCAAAATCAATTTACTTCCGGAAACTGAAAGAAAACAGATTGAGAAGGACATTGAGGTATGTTTAGCAGATGCTCCTGACTTGGCAATGGTCAATTCAGATAAGGGTATAACCAACCTTCATGTACCAAGTGATGTAATTATTGATGCGTCAATGCCTGCTATGATTAGGACATCTGGTCAGATGTGGAATAAATTTGGGAAGCCACAAGACACGAAAGCAGTTATTCCTGACCGTGCCTATGCAGGTGTTTATCAGGAAACCATTGATTTTTGTAAGGAAAATGGCGCTTTTGATCCATCTACCATGGGTTCCGTTCCAAATGTAGGTCTGATGGCCCAAAAAGCGGAAGAGTATGGTTCTCATGATAAGACGTTTGAAATTGAAGTAGATGGAGAAGTAAAAGTGGTGTCGGAGTCTGGAGAAACATTGATCCAACATGAGGTTCAAAAAGGCGATATTTGGAGAATGTGCCAGACCAAGGATGCACCTGTTCAGGATTGGGTAAAATTGGCTGTTAATAGGGCAAAGGCTACCGGCGTTCCTGCTGTGTTTTGGCTGGATAAAAACCGTTCCCATGATGCTGAGTTGATCAAGAAGGTTGAAAAATACCTACCAAATCACGACACTGCTGGATTAGAAATCCATATCATGTCTCCTGTGGAAGCTACCAGATTCTCTCTTCAAAGAATCAAAGAAGGGAAGGATACTATTTCTGTAACAGGTAATGTGCTTAGGGATTATTTGACAGACTTGTTCCCGATTCTTGAATTAGGAACCAGTGCCAAAATGCTTTCTATAGTACCTTTGATGAATGGTGGAGGTTTGTTTGAAACAGGAGCTGGCGGATCTGCGCCTAAACATGTAGAGCAGTTGGTGGAAGAAAACCATTTGAGATGGGATTCTTTAGGTGAGTTTCTTGCACTTTCAGTTTCTTTAGAGCATTTAGGTGATACCTTCTCCAATGATAGAGCTAAAGTTTTGGCAGAGACTTTGGATAAGGCCACCGGTAAGTTTTTGCAGGAAGACAAATCACCTTCCAGAAAAGTAATGGAATTGGATAATAGAGGGAGCCATTTTTATCTCGCAATGTACTGGGCGGAAGCTTTGGCAGCTCAGGATAAGGATGAGGCTTTAAAAAAGGCGTTTGCTCCAATTGCCAAAGAACTACTGGAAAATGAAACAAAGATTGTCTCGGAACTGAACGGTTCGCAAGGAGTCAAGGTTGATATTGGAGGCTATTACAAACCTGATACGGGAAAGGCCTCACAGGTAATGAGACCGAGTAAAACCTTTAATGCCATCTTAGCAAAACTTAATTAACAATACATCAAAAAAGCGGCTTTAGCCGCTTTTTTTGTCTTGAAGTCTCCTGTTTCAATAAAAAGTTGAAAAAAATTATTGGCCTGATTATCAATATTTTGTTTTTAGTCTTATAATTCCGCAATCGATTGTATTTGTTTTTTCTATTAAATACTTCATTTTCAATCCTTTAATTATTTTGGGGAGCAAGATAAAATTGGTAATTTTAGGACATCAAAATATCCACGAATTCAATTTGCGGGTTTTTAAACAATCTAGATTTCTTTTTACAGTATATAACCAATACAACAATAAATAACACAACTATGAGCAAAATTAAAGTAGGAATCAACGGATTCGGAAGAATCGGAAGGCTGGTATTTAGGGCGGCACAATCCAGATCAGACGTTCAGGTAGTTGCGATCAACGACTTGATAGAAGTGGATTATATCGCCTACATGCTGAAGTATGATTCCACTCATGGCCGTTTTGATGGCACAGTTGAGGTCAAAGATGGCAAATTAGTGGTGAACGGGAACGAGATCCGTGTCACTGCAGAAAAGAGTCCTTCAAGCCTTAAATGGGGTGAAGTAGGTGCTGATTATGTAGTTGAATCAACAGGGATTTTCTTGACAAAAGAAACTGCTCAAGGACATATTGACGCCGGTGCAAAAAAAGTAATCATGTCAGCACCATCTAAAGATGATACGCCAATGTTTGTAATGGGCGTTAATGAAGATAAGTATACCGCAGACATGAATTTTGTATCCAATGCCTCCTGTACTACAAACTGTTTGGCGCCTATTGCCAAAGTGTTGAATGACAACTGGGGTATTGAAGAAGGTCTTATGACTACAGTACATGCGACTACAGCTACTCAGAAAACTGTAGACGGACCTTCAGCAAAAGATTGGAGAGGTGGTCGTGGAGCTGCCCAGAACATCATTCCTTCTTCTACAGGTGCTGCTAAAGCAGTAGGTAAAGTTATCCCTGAATTGAACGGGAAATTGACCGGAATGGCCTTCAGAGTGCCAACTCCGAACGTTTCTGTGGTAGATTTGACCGTAAGATTGAAAAAACCTGCAACCTATAAAGAAATTTGTGCAAAAATGAAGGAAGCCTCAGAAACCAACCTGAAAGGTATTTTGGGGTATACTGAAGACGCTGTGGTTTCTACTGATTTCAATGGAGATCCAAGAACTTCCATTTTTGATGCTGAAGCAGGTATTCAATTAAGCGATACTTTCGTGAAAGTTGTTTCTTGGTATGACAATGAGTGGGGGTATTCTAACAAAGTAGTTGACCTATTGACCTATATCGCCAATAAATCCTGATCTATAAAGATTTGGAATTTAATTTTAAAAGGGAGCTTTGGGCTCCCTTTTTTGTTTTGTGCCTTTTTTTGGAATTACAGCAATTATTTTGTATCATGAGATTCTAAAATAAAATCTTCCGCAATATTGTCATTGAAGAGTTATTCTGCCATAATATTTCACCTGCTGACATTTTCATGGCGAATACTCATACCAGACATTGGTTCCCAGCCTTTATTCTGTTAACATATATTGTGATATTGCGGATACATATCTTCAAATTGATTGATTTACATGCATTTCTTATTGCTTTGGATTTTCTTTTCTGTTAATCCCTTTCTTTTGCTTACCATTAATGAGTACGAATTATTCCCTCTCCAAAATGAACCTTCTCAGGAATTTATTGAATTCCAGAATAAAAAAATACCAATTGAGCTTGAAGGTCCTGTAAAAGAAGCCCTATCGTTTTTTCCCGATTTGGAAAAGGTAGAAATCACATTTGAATTCAAAGAAACAATTTCAGGTTCTGTGATGCAAGCACAGCCCAAAGTACTTTCCCTATTGGTGGATGCAAAAGAGAAAAGGAAATACAAAATTAAAATTACCAGGGAGCTGGATTTTGGTACCGAGATTGTCCCGATTGAAGATATTCCAAGAGATGCTTTAGTGGGATGGATTGGACATGAACTGGGCCATATAATGGATTATATTACCCGTTCTTCTACGAATATGATGAGGTTTGGTGTGAAGTATCTTTTGATGAAGCAGAAGGTCATAGAAGCGGAGTTGACAGCAGATAGCTATGCTATTGGTTGCGGAATGGGGCATCAGATCCTAGCCACCAAAAACTACATACTCAATAACGAGGGTTTCGAAGATGACTATAAAGAGAAAATCAAAAACCTGTATATGTCACCAGAACAGATTTTAAGCTTACAGGAAGTTTTTGAAAATGGAGAACTTCGTTGAAATGGGATTTAATGAAAAAGCTGTGACATGGAATCCATGACGCAGCTTTTTCTCAATAATATATACTTTTCAGAGTTTGGTGATGTTGTCTTTTTTGATGTAAGCTTTTTTGTTTCCCCAATTCACTTCATACCAAATATCTTTAGATGATTTGATGATTACCCTGTGACCGGGATCTACTATTGTCATTAATTTACTCGCCGAGGTAGGCTTGTCCATAACCAATGTAGGACTTCCGGTAACGATTCCTGTGGTAGGGCCAGAGAGGAAGTTGTTGGCCACAAAAGTCATGATGATCAGAAATAGTGTAGGCAGGTAGTATTTCGGTTGATCTGCTTTGTTTTTAAAGATAAAGAGAAGGATCAAGGAAATGGTCAGTAATAAAACCAGAATAGAAGTGATTTCATATTGAAGATCTGATAGGAATTTAAAAAATCTGTCGGCATCATCAAGTTCATAGCCTATTAGGTTGGCTTGTTCGGTCAGTGCTTTTATTTTGGTGATTACCCTAGGGTTGGGATTTTGGTCATAGAATTTCGCCAAATAAAAACTTGCACTGGAATAATCCCCTGTTCCTTCTGCTACAAAAGCCATCTTAAGAAGCATTGCAGGTGAGAAAGTTTCCTCATTTTCGAACAAGTCTTGATAGATTTGATAGGCTTCTTGATAATTTTGATCAGCAAACAAAGAATCTGCTATCTGGAGCTTAGATGTATCCGCTTGACAATTAAAGCTTTGTAAAAAAGCTGTAAAAAATATTATAAATTTTGTCAGAAAGATTGTGTTTAGGTTTTGCATTTTAAATTCAGTAGCTTAAATTTGCAGTCCAATTACGACAATGATTTGAGAAAAAACAAATCAAAAAGTAACAGATTCCGTAGCTCAGCTGGTAGAGCATAACACTTTTAATGTTAGGGTCCTGGGTTCGAGCCCCAGCGGGATCACAGAATAAAGGATAGACGTCAAGGGCGAGAAGTTTATCCCGATAAGGCGAAGCAAAGCAAGCCAAAATCGGGAAGCCCCAGCGGAATCACAAGAAAAACCAAAGGGTTTTTCGATATTAGAATGAATAAGTTCGGGGTGTAGCGTAGCCCGGTATCGCGCCACATTTGGGATGTGGAGGTCGTAGGTTCGAATCCTGCCACCCCGACTATTATCCAGGTCCTGTAGCTCAACTGGATAGAGCAACTGCCTTCTAAGCAGTAGGTTTCAGGTTCGAGTCCTGACAGGATCACATTTGTCCGAGCATCTCTATAAACGGGATGCTCTATTTATTAGATCCGTATTAGATTCCGTAGCTCAGCTGGTAGAGCATAACACTTTTAATGTTAGGGTCCTGGGTTCGAGCCCCAGCGGGATCACCAAAACCTCCTTTTCAGGGAGGTTTTTTCCTGACTTCCGCACTGGGACACCCAGATTAAAATCCGAATATTTCTTGTACTGATTTTTGTTCTTCGGTTAGGATTATTGTTTTCTTGATGACTTCATTGTTTGGGGTGATCAAACTTAATTCAT
>NZ_JBHLWI010000048.1:0-88447 GCF_042432905.1 Fontibacter flavus
CGGACAAACATGGACTAATTTAATAAAATCATCCCCTGGGACACCCAAAACCGAAACTTAAGAATCCATAAACATTGAAATTCAATAACTTAAAAAATTACGGTGAATAATCTGCGGAAGTCAGGAGCATAACACTTTTAATGTTAGGGTCCTGGGTTCGAGCCCCAGCGGGATCACCAAAACCTCCTTTTCAGGGAGGTTTTTTTATTCCTGAAAGTTTGAAAATTTGGTCCTAAAAATTTTATTTGGTTGAATATTTAGCTTTTTACCCAAAATCTTATTAATTAGGATTCTCCTTATATTAGTTCACTAATTAGCCAGCCATGCCTAAAAACAAAAACCAAAACAGAAAACTCAAAGCAGCCATCGTACTTACCATCCTTATAGCGATGATCTTTGGTAAAAATGTATTGGAGAGAAAAAACTTCAATGAATTAGGAGATAGTTTTATTTCATTTTATGAAGATCGATTAATGGTAGAGAGTTATATCTTCTCTATTTCTGAAAAGCTTTTCCGTATAAAGCTGTTGGTCAACCATTGTGAATTTGAGAGTGATTACTCACATGTCATTGATGAAATCATAGGTTATGAAGAAGATATTTTAAAGCTTGTGGTGGACTTTGAAAATACCAAATTGACAAATGTTGAAGCGGGATTTTTAAATGATTTTAAAGGAATCATTAAAGACAACCTACGTATTTCAGATTATGCCTTGTTGTATTCGGATGAATCAGGAATCAATGCGTCAAAAGTCAAAGAGTATAACTCTTATATAGAAAGAGCAATTACCGATTTGGAAAAGCTTTCACAGATTCAATTGGATGAGGGTAAAATTCTTGCCATGAATTCTGATAAAGTCGTTAACAGATCAAAAATTTGGGCGCAATTTGAAGTAGCGGCTTTGGTGATACTATTGGTGATTATTTATTTATTGATATATACGTCAAGAAACATCCGCACAGGAATTGTGGACTAATCACGCTAAAGTTTTTATCAATAAGTAGGAGCAGATATTAGAAACAAAGGGACCGATGAAAATCAGTCCCTTCGCTTTTGTATAGGATTTTTAAAACACAAAGTTTTTCATAAATGAAGCATTTAATTCAGCAGCTTCCATTGGGGTTGTGCCGTCAAACCTTTCCTGCTCGACTATAAAATATTTCATTCCATTGTCCATACCTGCTCTGAGTATGCTTGGAAAGTCCATGATTCCTTTTCCGATAAGAGTGGACCCATTTGCTTCCTCAAAAGGTAAATCTCCTGATTTGTCTTTGACATGTCCAAGAGTAAACCTGTTAGGAAATCTCTTGATGTAATCAATAGGATCTTTTCCTGCTGTATAGACCCAATAGGTATCCATTTCAAAGTCTACCAAATCTGGATCAGTGTTTTCCATGATGTAATCCTGTGGGATCTGACCGTCTAATTCTACGAAAGTATAGCCATGGTTATGGTAAGCGTATTTGATTCCATGGTTCTTGCAGATTTCTCCTTGCCTGTTAAAGTCATCGGTCAACCTCTTGAAGTCATCCATGGATTTTTGAGGTCCGACCCAAGGGCAAATGAGGTATTTCATGCCAATAGCTGCGGCCTGTTCAGCCTGTTCCTCAAGATTCTCAAAGGTATTGGCATGGGAAGCAATAAAGTCAAGTCCCAGATCATCTGTTAGGCTTTTAAATTCCGTGTTTTTCATGCCCCAGAAAATTCCCTTCCCTCCATCGAATCCCTCAATCTGAGTGTATCCAAATGATGCGATAGCTTTAATTGTGGCTACAGGGTCTTCCGCCATATTCTCTTTGACAGAATAGAGCTGAATGCCGAAATCATCTAAAATTCCTTTTGATGCTCCCAGTATGGCTTCAGTAGCTACGCTATCTTCCTTCTTGGGAGATGAGCAAAACTGGAATGGTAACATGGCCCCAACTCCAAGGACAGCGCTGGCTTTGATAAATTTTCTTCTATTTTTCATGCTGAGTAAGAAGTAAAAGAGACTGCTGTAAACAGTCTCTTGGTTTTAAATAAGTTTGTTATAATGCATAAACACGATCTCCTGGTTTGTAGTCAATACAACTATCATATCTTCCGGGAGCTTCAAAATAACGCAATTGCTGTGTGGCACCAATTTCAGAGGTGAAGTAGCCCAGGACAGTTAAATCCTGAAGCATACCCAACACTGCCTTTCCTTTTTCATCTGTATTGGTGTTGCTTTTTAGAGCATTGAGGTATGCAGTTCTTTCTTCTACACTGACATCCATGAAGTCTTTTCCTTCTGATGCTTTGAAGTCTGAACGAATGAAGTTTAAGCCATCGACAAAAGTCTGTTGCTGTTCTCCATTATAAGTGTCTTTGACCATCATTGCCATAAATTCACCTATACCGGTTGCTTTTGCTCCCGGGGTATCTGTAGTTGGGATAATGGCTTCACCTATTTCATCAAGAAATGCGATGTCATTTGGAGAGAAATCTAAGCCTATGAGCTGATCTTCAGGAGTACAGCCGGTAAAGATGACATTGGCACCTACCATAGCACCTCCCATCATCAATGCAACACTTTTAAGTGCGTCTCTTCTATTCATTGCCATGATTCAATTCTTTTAAGATTTAAAGATTACCTTTTTTAAGTTCACTGACTGCAAAATCAGCAGCTCTGGCTGTAAGGGCCATGTATGTAAGGGATGGGTTTTGTGCAGCGGCAGAAGTCATACAAGCCCCATCTGTGACGAATACGTTTTTGGCATCCCAGACCTGATTATTGCCATTGAGGACGGATGTTTTTGGATCGCGGCCCATTCTCGCAGTTCCCATTTCGTGAATTCCCTGTCCAAAAGTGTATCCGGCATCGAATGTCTTGACATTTTTGAGTCCTGCTGCTTCCAACATTTCAGCTGCATCATTCATCATGTCCACCCTCATTTTCTTTTCATTTTCTTTGATTTCGGCATCCATTTCCAATGCCTCAAGTCCCCATTTGTCTTTTACAGTTTTGCTAAGGCTGATGGTGTTTTCATGGTATGGAAGGATTTCGCCAAATGCAGTAATTCCCATGCTCCATGGTCCTGGCTCGCTCAACGCTTCTTTCAAAGGTGCGCCAAAGTTCATTTCTGCCACATTTCTGCTCCAACCTGAGCGGGAAGCACTACCCTGATAACCAAAACCTCTTAGGTAGTCTCTCTTGTCATCTCCGACATTTCTGAATCTAGGTATGTAGACGCCGTTCGGTCTTCTGCCGAAATAATATTTGTCTTCATAACCTTCAGCGATCCCATTGGCGCCCAATCTAAAATGGTGGTCCATCACATTGTGTCCCAATTCCCCTGAGCTACTTCCCAGACCTCCTGGCCAAATGTCGGTAGCCGTTCTCATCAAAATAGCTGTTGAGTTGAATGCAGATGCGCAAAGGAAAATGATTTTGGCATTGTATTCATAGGTCTGATTGGTTTCGGCATCCAAAACCTCAACTCCTGTTGCCTTTTGACTGTCTTTGTCGTAGATAAGGCGTGTCACAATTGACCATGGTCTCAAGGTGAGATTGCCTGTTTTCATGGCTGCTGGCAATGTTGATGACTGCGTGCTGAAATAGCCTCCAAAAGGACAGCCCAACCAGCATTTGTTTCTAAACTGACATTGGGTTCGCCCTTCAAGTGGCTGTGTCAGGTTAGCTACTCTACCGATAGTAACCAGTCTTTTTCCGTCAAAAGCTTTCTTAACCCTATCAGCAACATCTTTTTCTACACAGTTGAGAGGCATTGGTGGTTGGAATTCTCCGTCAGGAAGTATAGGGTAGCCATCTTTGTTTCCTGAAATACCGGCGAATTTTTCAACATAACTGTACCAAGGCGCCAGATCCTTGTATCTTATAGGCCAATCCACAGCAATACCTTCTTTGAGGTTGGCTTCAAAATCAATATCTCCCAATCTATAGCTTTGTCTTCCCCATAGTAAAGACCTTCCGCCTACCTGATATCCTCTAAACCAAGTAAAAGGTTTCTTCTCTACATAGGGAGAGTCTGCTTCATGTGCCCACCAGTGTACATTCTGTTCGTTCAACACATAATCTCTTCTCAGATTGGGATGGTTTTCTATCATTTCAACCGTTCTCCTGCCCCTGTGAGGTATTTCCCAAGGAGCTTGGGTTGCGGTTTTGTAGTCCTTGATGTGTTCAACATTTTGACCTCTTTCTAATAATAGAACTTTCAAACCTTTTTCTGTAAGTTCTTTCGCTGCCCAACCACCACTGATTCCTGACCCGACAACGATTGCATCATAGGTATTATCTGCCATAATAAATAATGTATTAGTTTACTCTTATAAATCACATATTTTGATTGCCTGCTCTAAAGAGGCTATTTTATCCGTTGCTTTAGGGATGAATTCCTGGCAAAGGTAACCTTTGTACCCAGTATCTAGAATTGCCCTTACTACTGCTGGATAGTTGATTTCCTGGGAACTGTCTATTTCATTTCTTCCAGGATTACCTGCTGTATGGTAATGACCGAAGTATTGATGGTCTCTTTTGATGGTGCGGATAATATCGCCTTCCATAATCTGCATATGGTAAATGTCGTAAAGCAATTTGAAGTTTTCACTGCCAACACTTTTACATAACTTTACGCCCCAAGCACTGTTGTCACACATGTAATCCTTGTGGTCCACTTTGCTGTTAAGTAGTTCCATGATGATGGTCACCCCATGCTTTTCAGCAATTCCAACCACTTTTTTTAGGCCTTCTGTACAGTTCTGCAGGCCGGTTTCGTCATCCATGCCGTTTCTGTTGCCACTGAATGCGATAATGTTCTTGTATCCTGCCTTTGCGACCAAAGGAATAACTTTTGCATAGCCTTCATATAATTGATCATGGTTGGCTTTATCATTAAATCCTTGGACAATTCCCATGTCAGCGCCATTTGCCATGGAGCATTCCACACCATGTTTCTGTAGGATGTGCCAGTTGTCGGGGCCAACCAGATCGATGGCGTTGAAGCCGATTTTTTTGATTGCGATGCAGAGGTCTTCTAGAGACATGGGGTTAAATGGCCAGTGGCAAACAGCATGGTTAACATTGCCTTTTAAAGGAGTTTCTAAACTTTTCGCTTCAGTTTGAAGGATGGGAAGGCAGCTCAAAGCTGCTGATCCCAGTACCATTTTTTTAAGACTGGTTCTTCGGCTAAGTTGGGTCATAAGATTAATTTAAATAGGTTTGGTTTTAGAGATTTTTATTTGCTGGTTCGTTTTTGAAGAAAAACAAAAAGAACAGGACTACTAATATAGCAATACCTGATGGAATCATCCAGATAGATTTCCAATTATGTGTACTATCTGCTATTAAATAATGATCAGATACTTGGCCTGCAATCGCAAAGCCTATGAGCATTCCGATGCCATAAGTTGCCAGTGTGATCAATCCTTGGGCAGCTGATTGGAATTTTTCTCCTGCTTTGGCATCTGTATAGATCTGACCGGATACAAAGAAAAAGTCATAACAAATGCCATGTAAGGCTATGCCTATGATCAGTAGATATAACCCGCCTTCCGCATCTCCTAATGCAAAAAGCGCATACCTTACTACCCAGGCCATCATTCCTACCAACAATGTTTTTTTGAATCCGAATCGTTTAAAGAAAAAGGGTAAGAGCAAAAGGAAAAGTGCCTCTGATATTTGCCCAATGGTCATTTTGCCAGTAGGGTCTGACACTCCAATTTCGGCCAGAAAAGGATTCGCATTTTGATAGTAAAAGGCAAGCGGGATGCAAATCAGGATAGAAGAGATAAAAAAGACTGCATAATTTCTGTCTTTTAATAAGGATATAGCGTCTAGGCCAAGGATATCTGAAAAACTGATTTTGTCCGCTTTTGATGCCTTTGGAGGTGTTTTGGGAAGAGTAAAACTGAAAAGGCCTAAGAGAAGTGATGCAAAAGAGGCCATTAGGAAAGTGTTTTTCAGTAAACCTTCCTGCATTCCAGTAGCAGAATCCCAGACAAACACATAACTTATAGCCAATCCGGCTGTAATCCATCCTATGGTGCCCCATACCCTGATTGGAGAAAATTCCTTTTCAGGATCATTCATTTGTCTGAAAGATACTGAATTGACCAGTGCCAATGTGGGCATATAAATGATCATATACATTAAAATGTACGGATAGAATGCCGAGAAAGTAGGGGATTGATAGGCGAGAAAGAGCAATCCAGCACCAATCAGGTGAAGGAATCCCAATATTTTCTCAGCATTAAAGTAACGGTCTGCAATCAAGCCTATGATAAAGGGGGCAATGATGGCTCCTAAAGACTGGGTGGAGAAAGCCGCTCCTATCTGAGTACCAGTCGCCTGCAAATTAATCCCTAAAAAAGTGCCCAATGTGACAAACCATGATCCCCAAATAAAAAATTCCAGGAACATCATGATAGAGAGTTTTGATCTAAGCAATAGGGGCATTTGGTAATAGGCTTTGGTTAAATAAACTTGATTCGAAATGGTAAACTATCAATTTACTGTTTAAAATTCAGGTTTTTTGACTTAATTTTAATTTTACCAAAACCGACCTTCAAGTAAGATATTCTAAGCTTGAATTCTTTACCACTCATAACATCTTACTGCTGTTGGTCAATTATTTCATTTCCTTTTTAAGTGAATAGAAAGGATAAATTATCTTTCAGGAAATTAACCCAAATAATGTAAATCAATAAACCTTTAAACCGAAATTAGTATGACGGCTCACAAGAAACTGAAGATGGGGATGGTAGGTGGAGGCCCTGGGGCATTTATTGGTGCTATTCACAGAAATGCTGCATTGATGGATGGATTGATTGAACTGACAGCAGGTTCATTCAGCAGTAATCCGGAGAAATCAAAAAAAGCAGGTGAAGAATTGATGCTTGACCCATCAAGGGTATATGCTTCCTATGAAGAGATGATTGAGAAGGAACTTGCACTCCCTGAATCGGAGCGAATTGACATCATCAGCATTGTGACTCCCAATAACGTCCACTTTGATCCAGCGAAAAAGGCTTTGGAAAATGGGTTTCACGTAGTCCTTGATAAGCCAATGACCTTGACCTATGAAGAAGCTCAGGCACTCTATAAGGTGATCAAGAATAGCGATAAATTATTTTGTCTGACACATACCTATACAGGTTACCCGATGGTCAAGCAAATGAAGCAGATGATAGCTGATGGGGCCATCGGAGAAGTGAGAAAAGTGTATGTAGAATATCCTCAAGGCTGGTTGTACAAGCTTTTGGAGCATGAAAATAATAAGCAGGCTGAATGGAGGACAGATCCGGCCAGAAATGGAAAAGCAGGATGCTTTGGAGATATCGGCACCCATGCCTTTAATCTTGCCGAATATGTTTCCGGAGTCAAAGTAGCCAAAATCTGTGCGGATTTGGATATAAAAATTCCAGGTCGTCCAATTGATGATGACGGAGCAGTCCTGATGAGATTTGAAAATAATGCTTCAGGAATCTTGACAGCCTCACAGGTGGATACAGGATGTGAAAATAACCTTAAAATAAGGGTTTATGGAGAAAAAGGTGGTTTGGAATGGCAGCAGGAAGATTGCAATTCCCTGACTGTCAGATGGCCAGGCAAGCCGGCGGAAATTTATAGGGCTGGAACAGGCTATTTGGGATCTTTGGCTAATGAAAACACCAGGACCCCTGCAGGACACCCAGAAGGATATATCGAGGCATTTGCCAATATCTACAGGAATTTTGCACGCTGCATTTACTCATTGAGAAAAGGAGAGGAGCCAAAAGCAGAGTGGTGGGATTTTCCAGGTGCAGAAGACGGTATCCGTGGAATGGCGTTTATTGATCATGTCCTAGCCAGTTCTGAATCGGAACAAAAATGGACACCGTTTGAAGTGAAATATTAAAATAGATCACAGAGGTGATTTTCTTGCTTCCAGATTTATAAATAAAAAAATGTCAATTAATCAATCAAAATAAAGACCTATGAAAACCATAAAAGGACCTGCAATATTTCTTGCACAATTCGCTGATGATGTAGCCCCATTTAACAATTTGAAAAACATTTGTGAATGGATGGCAAATGTTGGCTATAAGGGTGTTCAGATACCATCTTGGGATGCAAGGATGATCGACCTTCAAAAGGCAGCCGAAAGTAAAACTTATGCAGATGAAATTAAAGGCATTGTTAACGCTGCCGGTTTGGAAATAACTGAGCTTTCTACTCACTTACAGGGACAATTAGTGGCAGTACATCCTGCTTACAATGAGCTTTTTGATGCGTTTGCACCTGCTAATCTCGCTGGTGATCTAAAAGCTAAGTCTGAATGGGCAACCCAGCAATTAAAATACGCTGCGAAAGCATCAGCAAATCTAGGTTTAAATGCCCATGCTACCTTCTCAGGTGCTCTAATGTGGCATACAGTATATCCTTGGCCACAACGTCCCGCAGGATTGGTCAATACCGGATTTACTGAATTGGCTAAAAGATGGATGCCTATTCTGGATACTTTTGAAGAACATGGTGTAGATGTATGCTATGAACTTCATCCAGGAGAAGACCTTCATGATGGTATAACATTTGAAATGTTTTTAGAAAAAGTCAATAACCATAAGCGGGCCAATATTCTTTATGACCCGAGCCATTTCGTGTTGCAGTGTCTGGATTATTTGCAATTCATTGATTTCTATCATGAAAGAATTAAAATGTTCCATGTGAAGGATGCCGAATTCAATCCTACCGGTAAACAGGGTGTTTACGGTGGTTACCAAGGTTGGGTGGACAGAGCAGGAAGATTCCGTTCTTTAGGTGATGGACAAGTAGATTTTAGTGGTATATTTAGCAAACTTTCCCAATATGATTTCTCAGGTTGGGCAGTGTTGGAATGGGAATGTGCCATCAAGCATCCAGAACAAGGCGCCATAGAAGGTGCGCAATTTATCGCAGACCATATCATCAGGGTAACAGAAAAAGCCTTTGATGATTTTGCAGCTGCAGGTGCGGACGAGGCCTTTAATAAAAAGATCTTAGGAATTTAAATTTACATCAACCAATATTATCATGAAACTTATTAAATCCTTATCAATGGGTGTAATTGCCCTTTCTGCAATCGCTTATTCTTGTGGTGGAGGATCAAACTCCTCAGATTCTGGCTCCAATACACCGCCTGCAGCTACTACCTCTACGGCTGAAAGTGTCAGTTTAGAAGATAAATATAAAGATGATCCGGTTTTCGTAGCCGGTTCAGCCAAAGCTAAAGAAGCCGGTTGTACTGCTTGCCATATGGTGGAAAGAAAGATAGTTGGACCTTCTTATGCTGACGTTGCGGCAAAATATGAGAACAATGCAGAAAACCTTGAATTACTGACTTCACATGTGATCAATGGAAATGTTGGCGTGTGGGGAGAGGTACCAATGCCTGCCCATCCTCATCTTGCCAAAGAGGATGTTGAGACAATTGTGAAATATGTCCTTTTACTGAAAAAATAATATGAAAAATTCAGCGTATATCTTGATGCTTGGTGCAGGTCTTGCTTTTGCCTGTGGAAGTAATCAAGAAGAATCAACTGAGGAAACATCAATTGAGATAGTTGAAAATGAATGGATCAGTTTATTTGATGGAGAAACCTTCAATGGCTGGTCAAAATATGGCGGAGGAGAAGTAGGTGCAGCATGGAAAATTCAGGACGGTGCCATTTATTTGGATGCCAGTAATAAAGATGGTTGGCAGACAGGAGATGGTGGAGATATCGCTACGGATGAAGAATTTGATAATTTTCACTTCCAAGTCGAATGGAAAATTGCAAAAGATGGTAATTCGGGGATTATCTTTTATGTTCATGAATCTGAAGAATTTGCGTATTCATGGATGACAGGTCCAGAGATGCAGGTTTTGGATAACGACGGACACCCCGATGCTAAAATCATCACCCATCGTGCTGGTGATCTTTATGATCTAATAGAGTCCAGTGAAGAAACTGTAAAACCTGTTGGAGAATGGAATTTAGCCGAAATTATCGCGAAAGACGGTAATTTAGAACTTCACCTGAATGGAGTGATGGTTGTCTCAACAACCATGTGGACTCCTGAATGGGAAGAAATGGTGGCCAACTCCAAATTCAAGGATATGCCTGGATTCGGCAAATATCAAAAAGGTAAAATTGCCCTACAGGATCATGGTGACGAGGTATGGTTTAGAAATATTAGAATCAAAAAATTGTAACAACAAAAAATCCGGATTTCGTTCCGGATTTTTTTTGATTTATCTAAGGATTGGATACTTATTTCTTGACCAATCCATTATGCCTCCTTGTAAATTATAAACTCTAGAAAAGCCATTTTTTTGAAGAATTTGTGCTGCCTGAAGGCTTCTTGCACCAACAGTACAATACACATAGATTTCTTTATCCTTTGGAAGTTGATTGATTTTATCAATAAAATCCCTCTGATAGATATCTGCAATGACCGCATTAGGAAGATGTCCTTGTGTAAATTCACCCATAGTTCTCACATCAAGGACAATTCCATTTCCTGACTCTGATAAATTTTTAAAAGTAGGTGAATCCACATTCTTTATAAAGCTATCTGCTTGTTCTGTATTGTTTTGAGCAGAAATATCTTTTGAATTTTGGCCGCAACTGTTAAGTCCAAGTTAGAGAATTAGGAACAGAAAGAAGTGTTTCATGTTTAGTTTGAATATTGGGTGCTGATAATTAGGCTGAAACCTACAAATAAATTTCATTTCTTTTCAGTGTCAAAAATCACTTTATTTTTCTAAGTGACGAAACATGGAGAAAGAGAGTATTGAATTTTTCGAAAATTTAGTTTAATTGCTCAAATGATAAAATATGCATTCAGATTCGCGATTATCCTTTTAGGGATGCTTCAGGCATGTCAGCAGTCAGGAAATGACAAAAGTGAAGAAAATGATAAGGAGAATATAATATCCAGTGGTAAAATTCCGATTTCAGAAATTGAAGCGGGGATTAAGGCTTATATCGATGCAGAAACCAGTAAGAATGATGGTTTTTTCTTGGTTAATGATGAAAGAGGAGATTTTAAGTTGAAACTTGTACGGGTCCATACAGAGTACTTGTCTAATCTTGGTCCCAACAAATTCTTTGCCTGCGTAGACTTGGCAGATGAAAAAGGTGATGTCTATGACGTTGATTTTTTTATGGAAGGTGAACCGGGGAACATGTCTGTTACTGAGACTTCACTTCATAAACTTAACGGAAGACCTTACTACACCTGGAAGCAAGTTGTAGATAAAACATGGAGAAGGGTGCCTGTTGAAAAATCCACCAATGATTTGATGGGCATTGTGGAAGGAGAGGATGCTTTTGAATTTTACTACCAGGCCAAATTACCTAAAATTACTACCTCTGCTAAAGTTTGGATTCCACTTGCGCAATCTGATGATTATCAGAAGGTAAGCTACACATTGGAGAAACTGCCCGGTAAACATAGGGTATTGGATGAGAAAGAATACGGAAATAAGATTTTGCTTTTAGAATTGTCTCCTCAAGATTCAGAGCATGAAATTTCAATAGTATACGAAGTTACTCGAAAAGAAAAAGGTCCATATGAAGAAAAAGGAACTGATATGCAAAAATACCTTGAGCCAAATCTTTTGATGCCTATTGGCGGGAGGTTCAGCGAGATCGCCAATGAGGCGATAAAGGGGAAAGAAAATGATAATAAATTGGTGCAAGCAAGGGCTTTGTACGATTATATTATTGACAATATGCGCTATATGAAATTTGGGGAATACGGAACTGGAAATTCAGTTCTTGCTTGCGACTCCAAAACGGGTAATTGCACAGAGTTTCACTCTTTTTTCATCTCCTTGGCAAGATCAATTGATATTCCGGCAAGGTTTTCAATAGGGGCTTCTATTCCATCAGAGCGAAATGAAGGCGGGATTGATGGGTACCACTGTTGGGCGGAATTTTATGCAGAAGGGAAGTGGTGGCCTGTGGATATCAGTGAGGGGAATAAATACACAGCTTTGGCCACCTATTATTTCGGGAGACATCCTGCCAACAGGATTGAATTGAGTCAGGGTAGAGATTTAAGAGTAGAACCAGGACCTTCAACTGGCCCTATTAATTTTCTGGCCTATCCACTTATGGAGGTTGAAGGTGAAGCAGCCTATCCTTTGACTACTTTTTCTTTTCAAAGAAAAAATTGATCATGAAAAAACATTCAAATAAAAAAGGGGTATCACTACCCCTTTTTTATTTGAAGATTTTAATCATTTGAAGGATGTTCGCCACCGCTTGGGTGCTCGCCTTCACTTGGATGTTCAGTACTGTCTGAAGGGTGTTCTGATTCTTCAGCAGGATGTTCTGACTCTTCTGCTGGTTGTTCAACTTGCTCCGTTTCATCCTCAGTTTTCTTATTGCCACATGAAGTTACAGTAGTGGCAAACAAAAAACCGAAGACTAAAATCAATAGACTGAGTGATTTTAACTTTTTCATAAACAGGTTTTTGGTTGTTTTTAAATATTATATGAATCTAAATTAAGAAAAATATCAAAGATCAACTTGAATTGCATGTTTTTCTTTAGTTTCTAAATATCAAGTCTTTTTAGCATCAATTAATAGTTGAAGGGAAATCTTTAATGTGTAAGAAAAGCCTATTGATTTTTTGTAAATAAATAAGCTTTTGCTGTTAGACTATACCTGTTCAATTTTCTAAAACCAAAATGGTTTCAAGAGGTTTTCTTTTGGAATAAGGTATAGTAAGCAATATACCTTCTTTACTTTCTTTAAATGCTATAGGACTGTTGTCACCGTAGAGTTTTACCGATTTTACTTTTTTTCCTAAGCTAGGGATTAAGATGGACTCATCTTTCCAAGCCAATAAGTGAAGGAAAACTTTGTTATCTTTTTGAGTAGTGACACCCCAAGGTCTAGGACTGATTGGACCTTTTCTGGTGCCGTAAATTGTCTCTCCATATTTGTCCAACCATTTTGACATCACCATAAGTGTATCTATATTTTCTTTTTGGATAGTGCCATCTGGTAGTGGGCCTGTATTGAGAAGGAAGTTGGCGCCATAACCTGCTGCTCTGATCATGGTTTCCAATAATTGGGAAGAGGACTTAAATCTCCTATCTTTTATATTATAGCCCCAGCTTCCGTTCATTGTTTCGCACATTTCTAGGGGAAGAGATTGTGAAATTTCCGATCCTTTGTTGAACCCCATGGTGTTTTCTCCCGGAAGGTCTCTCTCAAACATCTGAAAATCCTCACCTAGAAAAGGTGCTAAATGATGGTTGCTCCCGATCAGCGCACCTGGCTGAAGGCTGTGAATGTGACTGTATATTTCATCCAGATACCAGTTTTCCTCATACTTGTCCCATTGTCCATCAAACCAAATACCGCCAATTTCGCCATAGTTGGTGAGCAGTTCTGTCAATTGGGCTTTCATATAATCAATGTATTTTCTCCATTCCCCTGAATTTGGTCTTCCGGTATAGTCTCTTCCGGTGTTTCCTCGTGGAAAATAATCGGGGTGATGCCAGTCTAATTGGGAATAGTAAAAGAAAAGTTTGATGCCTTCTTTGTCACAGGCATCTTTAAGTTCTTTCAGAACATCCCTTTTAAAGGGAGTTTTTTTGACAATGGTATAATCAGATACTTTAGAATCATACATCGCAAAACCGTCATGATGTTTGGAGGTAATCGTGATATAGCGAATGCCGGCTTTTTTAACCATAGCCACCCATTCCTCTGCGTTGAATTTAGTCGGATTAAAGAAATTCGGTAGGTTTTCATATGCAGCAATGGGGATTTGCTTTTGGTTCATGATCCACTCAGCAACCCCTATGTCACCTCCCCCGGCCATGACAGCATATACACCCCAATGAATGAAGAGTCCATATTTGTTGTCCTGAAACCATTCCCTATTCCTTAAATTTTCCTCTGAAGGTTTGTAGTCAACTTGCGAAAATGCATGCGTTTGAAAGAAAAAATATAGCGTAACCAATAGAGAATAGAGCGTTCTGGTTGTCATAGTTATAGGGGCTAAAGAAGTACACAATGAAAGAAATTTACTCTTTGTTTGCTAAAAAGTAAAGAAGTGAGCCTCTTTAGGGTAAAAAATGCACAATAAAAGAAAATTTGGTTCCTGTCTAATAGAGTTTTCTTATTTTCTAGACCGGATTTATTCATGGGTAAGAATCATTGCTTCCAATCTGTTGTAACACTTTTCTGCAAGATCTGAATATCCTCCTTCGTATTGGTATTTGCATGGATCAATAGGTGAGGAGAAATAAATACGGATAGTGCCTGGTTTGAGTAAAATAGATCCTCTTTTCATAATCTTATCTGCCCCTATTACTGCCATGGGCAAGAGAGGGATCCCTGTTTCTACGGCAATCCTAAAAGCTCCTTTTTGGAAGGGCAAAAGTGTCTGATCGGTGTTATTCCTGGTTCCTTCTGGTGCTACCACTATTGAAATGCCCTTATTGAGTATTTCCAGTAATTTTTCTACAGAGGCTTTTCTAGATGCTGAATCTTTTCTGTCTACCCAAACTGCAACCCGCGAGGTAATAAATCCAAAAACCGGAATCTTGGATAATTCTTTTTTTCCTATGGCGCGTACTTCCTGGTGAATAGCGATAGGAATAACTGGAGCATCTACAAATGAACGATGGTTGAAAATATAAATGTAGGGTTGGTTTGGGTTGATATTCTCTCTACCGTGGATTTCGTATCTGATTCCTGATAGAAAAGACCATACAGATGCCCAAATCCGAATAAAAAAGAATGAAACATGGCCACCCTTTCGGCTGACGACTAATGGTATTACAATGAATAATCCTAAAATCAACATCAATGAGACAAATATCAATGCAGAATAAAGGGTGTATATCCATTGTAGGATTTTCATTTTCAGAAGTCTTTGTTTAATTTTGGGTATCGAAAATAATTTACTAACTCTTTGCTTGCAAACAACCCCTGAAATGAATTTCAGGGGTTTCGTTTTTTTTAATAAGCAATCAATTGTTTGACCTTTGTGCGGAATCTTTGCTGTGGAAGGAAGTTCTTTTCTAAACTGGGAGCAAAAGGAACAGGAGTATCCAAACTTCCCTCCCTCATTACTGGTGCATCGAGATATTCAAAACAGTTTTCTGAAACCCATGCTGCTATTTCCGATCCAATTCCTCCAGTGAGGCAATCTTCTTGAAGAAATATTACTTTTCCGGTTTTTTTGACTGTCTTCTCAACAGCTACTTTATCCCAAGGCAGGAGAGTTCTTAGGTCTAGAATATCAGCTGAAATCTCCATTTCTGCTACTACTGCTTTGGCCCAATGGACTCCCATTCCATAAGTGATGATAGAAATCAAATCCCCTTCATTTACCAATTTTGCTTTTCCGACTTCTACTGTATAATATTCATCAGGAATTTCTTCGGAGATTGATCTGTAAAGAGCCTTATGTTCAAAGAACATGAAAGGATTGGGATCTTCAATGGCTGCATTCAGCAATCCTTTAGCATCATAAGGATTGGAAGGATAGACAATTTTTAACCCAGGGGTATGAAAAAACCAGGCCTCGTTTGATTGTGAGTGAAAAGGACCTGCTGCGACTCCTGCTCCCGTTGGCATCCTGACCACAACGTCTGCATTTTGACCCCAGCGATAATGTATTTTGGCAAGATTGTTCACGATTTGATTGAAGCCGACGGATACAAAATCAGCAAACTGCATTTCTACCATTGCCTTATAACCTTTGATGGAAAGGCCTAATGCAGCCCCAATAATGGCGCTTTCGCAGAGCGGGGTATTTCTTACCCTTTCTTTGCCGAAATTATGGATAAACCCATCTGTTATTTTGAATGCACCACCGTACACTCCAATATCCTGCCCCATCAGTACCAGGTTTGGATATTTTTCCATCGACTGCCTTAGTCCCTCTGAAATGGCATCGAGAAATCTTTTCTCTGACTTTTGATCCGATTTTGGTTCGTATACTTTTTGGTCAAAAGGTGCGTAAATATCGGAAAGCTCCTCGGTGGTATCCGGTTGGATAGCTTCTTCAGCGAATGCGATATCCAAACCTTTATTAATAGCAGATTTGACTCTTTTATTGATTTGATCTTTATCTTCCGCCAATAGGATTCCATAAGATTCCAGAAAGGATTCATAATTGGTAACTGGGTCTTTCAGTGCCCAGGTTTCCATGAGGTTTTTAGGGACATATTTGGTCCCGGATGCCTCTTCATGCCCACGCATCCTGAAGGTAATCGCCTCAACCAACACGGGTCTTGGGTTTTTCCTGATATCCTCAGCCAATGTTTTGATGGTGTCATATACTTCAAGCACGTTGTTGCCATCAATTCTAACTGCCTCAATGCCGTAGCCCGGGCCTTTTTCAGTGAAGTATTTGAATGCAAACTGCTCTTCACTTGGTGTGGAAAGGCCATAGCCATTATGCTCTACAACAAAAATAACAGGAAGCTTCCAAACCGCAGCGACATTGAGCCCTTCATGAAAATCGCCTTCTGAACTTGCTCCATCCCCGGTAAAAACCAAAGTAACTTTATTTTCCTGAGATAGTTTGTGTGCCAAGCCTATCCCGTCAGCGATGGCCATTTGTGGACCCAGATGAGAAATCATCCCTACGATATGATGTTCATTTGTGCCAAAATGAAAAGATCTGTCCCTGCCTTTTGTGTAACCTGATTTTTTTCCTTGAAACTGAGCAAAAAGTCTTTCCAAAGGTAAGTTTCTACCAGTGAAAATCCCCAGATTTCGGTGCATGGGAAGTATATATTCATCTTCATTTAATGCATTAACCGCTCCGATAGAAATAGCCTCCTGACCCCATCCGCTAAACCATTTTGAAATTTTGCCCTGGCGTAAGAGGATCAACATTTTTTCCTCAATTCTTCTGGGCATCAATAAAGATTCATAGAGGTTAAGCAGGGTTTGATCATCATAAGATTTACGGTCAAAAACCATGGCTTGGGTCGCCTCGCTAATCATAGTCATATGGGTTTATTTTTCCGCCAAATTAGGAGAAAAAAGTAATGGAAAAAACTGCCCTTGCATTTTCTCGCCTTTCGGTATGATAGGAACTCCTTTTAATAATTCTTCATTTGTGTCAGAGAGTGTGCCATCTGCAAAAACATTCAGGACAAATGCTCTTCTGCTACTATTGGAATGGTTTTCATAACTTCCATGAATAGTCAAAGGATGGTGAAATGTAGCAAATCCGGCTCTGAGTTCTACAGGGACAGGATTGAAAGCTGCTAGTTGCTCATCAGTCATAAATTCTTTAATGCCATCCATTTTTCCGGCAAGGGCAGGTTTTTCCAAAAGTCCCCATCTATGGCTTCCGGGGATGTAATGAATGCAGCCATTTTCAACTGTAGCATCATCTAATCCACACCAACAGGTCAGGTGTTGCATTTTGACTGTTCGGGTCCAATAGGAATAATCCTGATGCCACGCCACGACTCCACCGTGGTATGCAGGCTTACAAAATAGTTGGTCATGCCAGAATCTTACGCCTTGTTCTCCCAATAATTGGTATGCGGCCATGATAAATGCAGGATTCCAAAGCACATCATGAAAGGCTTTGGATATGCGCCAGTGGCCCAAAGAGTGAAAAAGGACTGTGTTTGGATCACTGGATTCATTAGAATGGAATTCATGGAAAAGATGATGCAGAGGGTGGTGCAGGTCTGCTACCTCATCGAGTTCTTTTTTTAATACTTCAAATTGAGCTTCATCCAAAAGTTTGATGCCGCCTAAATAGCCGTTTTCATTAAAGAAGGATACTTGTTCGTCACTGAGACGATACTGATCCCATTCATCTGCTTTTTGAGGAAAAGTAAATAAACTGCTGATAGGATGGTGGATTTTTGAAAGATCTGTCATATACCGCACGGTTGTTTGGTATGAAGTTAAGCAGTCTTAAGCTAAAGAAAAATATCTCTTTTTTTATGTAAGGGGATTAGCTAAAAAAATGTGTGATGGTTATGTATTTTCCAGCTTTTGCAACCTTTCCAAAAGGGGTGGGTGGGAATAATTGACAAACACATACCAAGGATGTGGATTAATGTTGCTGAGTGAATTCACAGAAAGGGTTTTCAGTGCTTCGGCCAGGGGTTTCCCTGCGTAAGTTGTTTTTGCATAGGCATCTGCTTCAAATTCATTTTTCCTACTGAGCATATTCATGCCAATTCCTAAAAACAGGGAAATAGGAGAGAATAACATGGTGAACCCGATGATGTTGAGATGGATGGCCATATTATTTCCCCCCAATGCTAGGCTCATGTTTTCACTGAAAATAAATAGAGAAAGTATATACAGTAGAGCGCCTACTTGTAGGACTGAGGCAGACATTCCCCAAATGATATGCTTTTTCTTATAATGACCGATTTCATGTGCCAAGACTGCTACTAATTCATCTGGTGTATGTTGATCAATTAAAGTGTCATATAGAACAACTTTTTTTCTTTTTCCAAAGCCGGAAAAGAAAGCGTTCGCTTTTGAAGACCTTTTGCTCCCATCAATGACGAATATATTATCCAAGGGGAACTTCACTGACTGTGCATAGGAAACTATTTTTGACTTCAGTTCTCCGTCTTCCAAAGGAGCCAATTTGTTGAATAGAGGAAGTATAAGCGCAGTGTAGAATAAATTGACAAATACCATAAAAACTGAGGAAATGATCCAAAACTGCCACCAAAAATCTTTCCCCATTTGGTGAATCAACCAAAGCAGTATACCTAAAAGTCCACCTCCGATAAGTATAGACAATACATATCCTTTTAGCTTGTCTGTGATGTAGGTGTTTTTTGATGTTTTGTTGAATCCGAATTTTTCTTCAATGACAAATACCTGGTAATAGTCAAATGGAATGGAAAGGATGTCTGAACCGATAAAGATTATAGCAAAATAAACCAGTGAGAGTAATAGTGGTTGTTCTACGTAGACATTTAACCAATTATCTACCCAGCCAAAAAAGCCAAAATAGATAAAGCAAATGGTAAGGATGAAAGAAAAAAACGATGTAATGAGTCCAAAAGAGTAATTTGCCTTTTGGTAATTTTTGGCCTTTAGAAGTTTTTCCCTGTCAACATATTCCTGTAGGGTTGCAGGTACCTGTGGCACCTCTCTTTTGATATTTAAATAACCCAGGATGTTATTGACAATAAAATTTAAGGTCAGTACCCCTAGCAAAAGGTATTTGATCCAGATTACTTCCATCTATAGGTGATTAAAATTTAGGGCAAGGCAGGATAGTGTCTCTACCCCTGATTTTGTTTTGGTTTCTATCAGCCAAAAGGAAAGATAAGCTGATCTCATGTGCTCCCCCAGACTGAATCCCTAGTTTTGATACGGTATAGTCAAAACTGTAACCTATACTCACACCGTTGATCAGGTTTACTCCTGCCATCAATACAATGGCATCTCTGTTGCTTTGCTGCTCCACTGGTTTGTACGGTAAACCTCTGTACCAAAGACCCAATATCAAGGGTTCCATATATAAATAAGCACCAGCGTCTAATTGTTCAAATGGGCCCTGTCTTTTGTAATTTATGGTAGGGACAATATAGCGCTGCTTGTACATGTGGGTGAAATCGTTTCTATATCCTCCAGTTCCCAAAGAAATTCTGTAACCTGTGTGTATGGAAAGTTTGTATGGCAGATTACTGATACCATTTTCCAAGAAAGATTGGTTGGGTTGATTCAAATGATCCGCTGCTACCCCAAACCAAAATTTATCTGTAAAGAAAAGGCCTCCGACTGATAAAGAGAGAAGATTGACTGGATCTCCGAATCCTGGGACATCACTAGGAAGTAGGTCGCCCCAAGGGTTTGTCGGATTGATTTGATTTGCAAAAACCAGGTTTTCATAAAACCCAATATCTCTTCGGATATAGCTTGCCCTAAAACCAGGCCTGAAATAGGCTTTTTCTCCCAATCTCAATTCATAAGAATAAAAACCGGCAATAGTAGTAGAACGTAACTTTGCGGCACCTTCCGTGTCACTCATAACCAAAAGCCCCACTCCGCTGTTGTAATCTTCTAAGAAAGTATCGAAATATGCAGAGAAGGTGGTGAACTGTGCATCAAGACCAGGCCATTGGTTTCTGTAGTTGAGTCCAACACGGGGGACTAACTCCGATCCAGCAAAAGCAGGGTTGAGGTATAAAGGGGCTGCGTAATATTGACTATATTGCGGATCCTGACCCCAAGAGTTGGCGTAAATAAAAATACTGGCGACCAATAAAAAAACACGATATGTATAAGACCTTTGCAAGTTTTTATTCGTTAATTGGATGGGTCAACTCAAGAAGCTTAACACTAGATTTCGATCCTTGTTTTAGAATAGGGTGTAAATTATGAAAAGCAGGATAAATTCCATAATTATAAAATTAATTTTTGGCTCCTTTTTGGTAATATCTTTTTTTGGAATAACTCAAAAAAGTTTTTCTCAGGGATTCAATAACAATAAGTGGGTATTTGGGTATTGTGGTTCCTCTCAGGAAAACAGTTATCTCTCTTTTGGTAAAGGTGAGGACCCTATTGTGAGGACTTTGCCGAGAACCATTGTGATTGGTTCTGAAAATGGGAATGTTGACAATAATGCGGTTGCTGTAGATCCTATTACAGGGCAGGTTTTGTTTTATACCAATGGCGTCCTTGTTTATAATTATGATAACTTTCAGATACAAGGAGCGCCTAATGGCGTCAATGGGAGTTCGGAAGTCAGGCAGGGGGCGGCTATTGGTACCTTGGATTTTGAACCTGACGGTGATAAGCTGTTTTATATTTTCCATATTTCCGTAACCGGACAACTTCAGTATTCTGTAGTAGACATGAATGCTTCAGGTGGTGCAGTAGGGAATTCGCCACCTTTAGGTGCAGTGACGACTTTAAATCAGACCATAGGAAATGCCTCTGGTGCCATTGCTGTTGTGAAATCTGCCCAATCTCCTTCGTATCTGTTGAGTTTTGAAGGAGGTTTTTTGATTTCTCGGCGAATAGAGCCAGCTGAAGGTGATTTTACCGAAACGGATACCCAATCTTTGCCATTTACCCCTAAAGCGATCATTTTCGATGAGGAGAGAGGGCAATTGATCCTAATTCCTGAAGATCCAAATGAGGATTTGATGATTGTGGATTATGATACCGCAACAGGTACATTTGGATCTGCGACTGTGATACCAGGTTCAGGAGGTCAAGATGGAATCGAGGGTGCCGCATTTTCCCCTGATGGAACGTATTTGTATTTTTCTAAGGGTGATGGATTATTCAGAGTGCCCACATCAGACCTTGATGCAGAACCTGAGTTGATCCCAATTGAGAATGATGTCTTTAAAATATATGACATTAAGGTAGGTCCTGATGGAAGACTCTATTATATCTATGAGGAAGTGGATGGTGGTCCGCAGCTGATCGGTAGGGTCAACAATGCAGATGAAGAAGAAATTGATGAACTTGAAGTTGAAGAAGATCCTTTCAATGGTGTAGATTTTTGCGGCAGGGTGTTCCCACAATTTGCCCCCAACCAGGACATTGAGCCCACAGTAGATTTTACCTGGGAGCCTGATGAGCCATGTAGCAATAACCCGGTTCAGTTGACTAGCTTGATTACGCCTGAAAATTACAGACCGGTTAGCTTCGAGTGGACGTTTAACCCTCCTTTGACCAATGAAGATGGGCAGCCTGTTGAAATTGATTTCAATCAGGAACATCTTTTAATTCCAGAAGAAGCTACCACCAACCAAAGCATAAGTGTAACGCTCACGGTGACCTTTCCTGATGGGACTGTCAGGACGGTGGATAAAACCATAACCCTGAAAGAAAATGATCTCCAGGCGAATTTCAGTACACAAGACACCACCGTCTGCCAAGGACCTTGTGTGGATATCGGTTCATTGTTAGAAGTGCAGCAGGGTGGTAGTCAAGGTGGAGAAAATCCGAATGTAGGGGGAGGTGGACAAGGAGGGGATTATGAGTATTTCTGGTCGAATAGAAGAGATGAAGGATGGGTCACAGATAAAGACAACTGCGTAGATTTACCGGGGCTTTATTGGGTATTAGTAAGGGAGCCAGGGTCTGATTGCTATGCCTATGCGGAAATCAGAGTTCGTATATGGGACCTACCTGATCAGAGCAACAATATCTGGCTTTTTGGTAATGGTGCAGGACTGGATTTCAATCCTGACCCGGATGATCCTAATGCAGGTATTCCTAGGCCTGTAACTCCACCGCATCCTCAAAATATTCCTGCCGGAACGACGACGATTTCAGATGAAACAGGCCAAGTACTGTTTTTTACAGATGGAGAATCAGTTTGGGACCTCAATGGTGACCTAATGGCCAATGGTGATAATATTGGAGGTAATAATCAATCATCCGAAGGGGTGATTGCAGTTCCTGTTCCTCAGAATCAGACTGTTTTTTATGTATTTACCACCCAAAGAGCAGCAGACGGAAGCAATCAGGTGAAATATTCTGTTGTTGATATCAAGACAGATAATCCCACCGGAGTAGGGAATGTGGTCACTAAGGATAATTTCCTGTTCAGTCCAAGTACGGAACATTCTGCCGCTTTAGCATCAGGGGATACCACTTGGGTATTATTCCATGAATTGGGGAATAATACATTCAGGGCTTATCCTGTATCCCCGTTTGGAATTGGGCAACCGGTATTCTCTTCTGTTGGTTCAAATCATGGATTCAATACAGGTGTAGGCAGTATGAAATTCAGCCCTGATGGGAGTCAGGTAGCCGTCACCATTCAGGATGGCAATTGTAGCAGGCTCGAGATTTTTAATTTCAACCAAAGTACAGGAAGGCTTACGGAATACGCTTTGCTAGACCTAGGATGTAATGATGATCAAATTTATGGCTTGGAATTCTCAGCTGATGGTAGCAGGATTTTTGTTTCCTATTTGGGAAATGGAGGAAAAATAGAGGAGTTTTTGATCAAAAACCCTGAAGCTGCAGGAGATGATGAGGACCCGGATCTTTCCTGTGGCCAATGCTTTACTTCTGCTAGGACCAGAGCTGCCCGTGAAAACTGTATTTTGAATTCATCCATTAGAAATGTGTTGACAACAGATGGTCCGTTTGGGGCTTTACAGATAGCCTCCGATGGTCAAATATATGTGGCCCGTCCAGGTCAAAATTCTATACCAAGAATTCAGGCTGGTGCTAATTGTGAAGATAGTTTTTATGATGATCAAGGAGTTGGATTAGCTCCAGGGACGACTATGAACCTTGGTTTGCCTGCTTTTGTACAGCAGTCAGGCAGTAGTATTCCGGAACCGGCGATTGCAGGCCCTGAGAGGTTATGTTTGGATCCTCAGGAGGGGGCACTAGGATTGTTTGAAGGAGGTGGTGAACCGGATATTGATTTCTATTTTTGGACGATTCAACATGAAGATGGGCAGTTCGATATCAATGATTTTGGTGGAGATGGTGAGCAGTTCCAGAATTACGAGCATGTTTTTACCAGGCCCGGTCTTTTTGAGGTGACACTAAGAGTTGACCGTTGTGGAGATCCGAACTTCTACGAGGAAAGTATAGAGGTGTTGGTAGTGGCCTCGCCTGAACTTACGCTTCCAGACGAGTTTACGTTCTGTATAGGCTCTCCTGTTTCTCTTACAGCAATTGATGGATATGATCCTTCTGAAGGGCTTTATGACTTTGAGTGGAGAAACGCAGCAGGACAATTGATAGGTGATTCTACTAGTAATACGATTGAAGTTACCGAAGAAAGTATTTACACAGTAACAGTGAGTTACAGGGTACCTGAAGGATTGACTGCCGCGGAGTTTGATATTTGTCCTTCTACCAAGTCGGTATTTGTAGGCCCAGCTTTTGATTTTGATTTGACCCAAAGTGCTGAAGAGGTGTGTTATGATGAAACATTGGTTGTTTTTGCCCCAAATTCTCCTTTGCTTGGGCAGTGGTTCTATCAAGCAGAAGGATCTCCGGACAGGGTATCGTTAGGGGAGTTTTTTGAATTGGAATTGGTGCCTTCCAGCTTACCATCTCCAGGCTTATATGAAATTATTTTTGTGGCAGAAGATCCCTTGATAGAAGGATGTCTGGTGGAGAAGAGGGCTGAATTGAGGGTTTATCCTTTACCACAGGTTGAGATAGTGATTTTATCAGATGCAGATGATTGTGATAATCCGAATGGCAGTTTTGAGATTACTGCTTTGACAGATATCGAACGATTGGAAATTTTGGAAACAGGTCAGATTTTTGGACCATTGGCAGCAGGAGAGATGTTGCCTGTTTTTACTGGTTTGGAGCCTGGTCTTTACACGATTCAGTTGACGAGTGATTTTGGATGTGAGTTTGTTCAGACTGCAGTGATTCAAAACCTGAATCCACCACTTGGTTTGGAAGGTTATGAAGTTAGCGTCAGTCCTGAAGTTTGCGGTGTCGATGGCATTGAAGATGGCGAGATTGTCCTAAGATTTGTCAATGGACCGGTCAGTGGAACATATCAGATCATCAGGCAAGAAGATGGTTTGCTTTTTGAAGGTCAGTTTACCAATCAGGATTCCGTTCTGCTTGAGGTTCCTGCTGGGACTTATGCAGTGGAGGTAAGGGATGCAAATGATTGTGCGTTTCCTCAGCCTGATCTATATGAAGTGGAGGAACGTAATTTGGTAGACTTTAGTGTGCCTGCAGATGTTGAGGCCTGTGGCTCTTTTGTTTTTAGTCCACAATCCGAATCAGTCTTGAATTTCACCTTGAGGGATTCGAATGGTACTATTATCAATGCAGAAGCGAATGGGGAATTTATCATTACGGCTAGCGGAAACTATGTGTTGAGAGGGGAGGACCCCGATGAGATTGACTGTCCAAGGGAAAGGAGCATAATTGTTGCACTTAGCGATCCTCCAGTGTATGATTTAGCGGGTCCAAGAGTTGATTGTGATTTAGGAGTTTATTATGAGGTTGTTTTGGGTCCAGGAGTAGATCCTAATGATGTGTTTATTTTTTGGCTGAATTCGAATAGGGAAGTAGTCAGCAGGAATCCCTTATTCTTTCCTACTCAGATAGGTGATTATTTTCTTGAAGTACAGCCCAATTCTGGAGCACTATGTTCTGTAGACCCTATTGCCTTTACTGTAGATGATTTGGCAGCACAGATTGAAGTGGAATTGACTTCTATACCTTGGTGTTATGATCAGGAACTTACGCTGATTTTTTTAAATGCAGATCTGACTAATGTTGCCTTGATTGAGTGGTTTAAGGTAGAAAATGGAGTGACAGGACCGATTCCAACTGATTCAGATCCTAATCCGTTGGCTTTAACTAAAGGAGTTGAGGAACCAGGTATTTACCGGGTAGTTCTAACCAGTGTGGACGGTTGCATTGTAGGAGAAGCTGAAATTGAAATAATCCAGTCATTCATTGAACCACCGGTACTTGAACCCAGTTATATTATTTGTGCGCCTGAAAATGAAGTGCCCACAATTGATCCGGGTGAATACGGTTTTTATTCATGGATCTTAGATGGAGAGGTGGTTTCAGAAGAAAGGATATTTGTCCCAACCTTGGCAGGAACCTATCAGTTGGTGGTGTCAGATGTTGCAGGTTGCTCCTTTGAGGTAGAATTTACCGTTGAAGAGGATTGTGAGATTAGGGTAATTTTCCCTAATGCCATGATTATTAATGAATCAAATAAAAACTTTGTGGTATATACCAGTGATTTTGTGGATCAATTGGAAGTCTTCATTTACAACAGATGGGGCGAACTTATTTACTACTGTGAAAATTCAGGTAGTAATTCAGAAACTGCTCAATGTGCTTGGGATGGCACTGTGAATGGTAAATTTGTACCTATAGGTACTTATGCTGTAGTCGTAAGGTACGGCAGCACTAGACAAAATATATTTAGAACACTTAAAAAATCTATTACAGTACTCGAATAATTATGCTTACTTTAATTTCCCCTGCGAAAACATTAGACTTAAGTACAACCGATCTACATTTATCCAGTCAACCTGATTTCCAGAAAGAGACTTTGGAATTGGTTTCCATCATGAAAAAGAAATCAAGTGAAGAGCTTGTTCGTTTGATGGCTATCAGTGATAAACTTGCTGAATTGAATGAGGAGAGATATCGTAATTTTAAAAAGACTTTTGAGCCAAACCATGCAAAGCAAGCCTTATTGGCTTTTAAAGGAGATGTTTACACAAAAATTGATGTAGAGAATTATTCAAAGGAAGATTTTCAATTCGCTCAAGAGCATTTGAGGATCTTATCCGGGCTATATGGTTTGTTGAAGCCCATGGATTTGATTCAGCCTTACCGTTTGGAGATGGGGATAAAGCTAGAAAACAAAAAAGGTAAGAATCTTTATGAGTTTTGGGGTCAAAGAATTGCCAAAGCTATCAATGAGGTAGCAAAGGGAGAACCTATTATTAACCTGGCTTCGCAGGAATATTTCAAAGCTGTGGATACCAAAATATTAAAATCTAAATTGATTTCTCCTGTTTTTAAGGAATACAGGAATGGAAAATATCAGATAATCGGCCTTTTTGCGAAGCAAGCCAGAGGTATGATGACAGATTTTATCATCAAAAACAGGATTAATGATCCAGAGCAGCTAAAAACTTTCAATGAAGGTAAATATGAATTCAAGGAAGAGTTTGATAATGGTGAATGGTTATTTGTGAGGTGATTATTTCATATTGTTATAAATGTTTTTTAATTACAAAATAACGTTTTTTATGTTGTATGATATCATTATTAACTATGGCGAATTTTGATTAAATTCGCCGTGAGAGATATGAAGTTTCTCATATGTTTATGAAACAATTTTTACCATATAAGCTGATTTTGCCGATCTTATTATTTGGATTGGCTTTTTCGCTTGTAAGTATTGGAGCTATTTTTGAAGATAAAAAAAGCGATCATCAAACTTTGAGTGAAACTTTTTCCAATGAGGAATTTGGTATCTTTGGACCTGATGAACTTTGTCTTTACTATGGTAGTATTATAGGTGATTTTTCGGGAGGAGGTCTGGATACGGATGTTTTTGCATGGAAAATCAGGAGAGAAGATGGTACTTTGGTGACGGAGAGGGAAGGAGGTTTTCCTGTTTTTAGCTATACTTTCTCAGAAGTAGGTGATTATTTCATTGAGCTTAGTATCAGGAGAGGTGCTGATCAGGTTTTTTCTGACAAGAGGCCACTTAAGATTAATTTGGGAGCGGATTTGGTGATTGAAGATTCTTATTTGATTTGTGAGAACGGGTCTGTTGAACTGACTTTGATAAATCCTGCTTCCCCCGATATTTCAAATTACTTTATTGAGTGGAAAGATAGTGCTGGAAATATTATCAGCTCCGAGAATACCTTAGTGGTTGACCAGCCAGGTGTTTATACAGTTGATTTTTATACCACAAATGACCAAAATCAGATCATTTGTCCGTATTCAGAAATCACAACAGTTTCATTTCCTCAAGAATACACGGTAAGTGCTTCAGCCTCCCAGGTTTGTTTGGGTTTTAATAATATTTCACTGAACACTAGTGTGCCGATTCCTGGTGATTGGTTTTATCAAAAGGAAGGTTCGCAGGACAGGGTACTTTTGAGAGATAGAAGCAATACATCTTTCAATGTGCTGGATCTTGACGGTCCCGGTGATTATGAGCTTGTTTTTGTTGCAGATAATTCGGGTAATAATTTCTGTAAGCTTGAAGATAGTGTTTCTTTAAGGGTTTTACCTCAAGCTGAAATAGAATTAGAGACCATTACAGATTCGGAAAACTGTAGTCTAGGGAATGGAGAAGTTGTCATCAATCTGTTGTCTGAAGTAGATAGGCTTCAAATTATCAAAGCAGATGAAATAGTGGAAAATATCTTCTCCCTTTCCCCGGGTGATGGCCCACTTGTGTTTTCTGGTTTAAGTTCCGGTGTTTATTCTATCAGATTTACTTTGGGAAACTGTACAAGGTTTTTACCCTTTGTGATAGGTTTGGAAGAAGAACCTGCTGAAATGCAGTTTGAAATTGTGGAGATTATTGATGAAACCTGTACAGATACTGGTATTTTGGATGGGAAAATTACTGTAAACCTTCTCAATGGACCTTTTACAGGAAGATATAGAATACTGAGCGTTAATGGAATCCCATTTACAGAAGAAGAACTTCCTGGATCAAGTGGAGTCCTCAATAATGTCGATGAGTTTGAATTGATTCTTAGGGCTGGGAGATATTATCTCGAATTGATTGATGAAAATAATTGTGTAGTTTCTACCCCTCAGGAGTTCAGAATTTTAAATAAGGACCAGGTATCTTTTACGGTTCCGGTAATATTGACTATCTGTGGAGAATACGAATTTTCACCCCAAACTGATCAAAATATTAGATTTGAGTTGATCTACCCTAATGGTGATGAAGTGACAAAATTCACAGGAGATCCGTTTATTCTTGATCAGGGTGGTGATTATATCATTCGTGGATTTGAAACAGACCCAGATAGGGGATTTTGTCCACGAGAAGCCACATTCAGGGTTAATGTCAACGAAGCTGTCAATTATGAACCGGTTCTGATCAGTGAGGACTGTTTTGGAAATAAAACATATGAAGCAGAAGTCTTCGGAAGAGATTTGAGTAACCTGATTATTACCTGGTATAATGAAGCCGATCAGGTTGTGGGGAATGGAAGATTTTTATTTCCGACCACTTTTGGGGAGTTTAAATTGGATGTACAGGTTAGAAATACAGAACCCTGCCCAAACCCTCCCAAGACCTTTATGGTCAATCAACCAGTGTTTGAAATTGAAGTTGAAATTACTGAAGCTCAATTTTGCTATCAATCCAGATATTCAATATTAAATGTTGAAACTGATTTTGATGGAGCAGATTTCTTTGAATGGATTTTTATAGATAGAAATGGCAATTCGTTTGATTTAACGCAATTTGATGGAGACACAGAAATCCGAATTGAGGAATATGGGTTTTATGAAGTGGTGGTGTACAATGCTATCGGGTGTGAGATTGGAAGGGAACTAAAAGAAGTTGTAGAGCTTATTGATGTGGCTGATTTTGACATTCCTGAAGAATTGGTAGTTTGTGAAAATTATAATTTGAATCTGGATACTTCTCTGGAAATTGAATTTATCGTGACCTTCCCTTCTGGGGAGCAAATGACAGTCCAACGAGGCATCCTACTTTATGTAGACCAAGAGGGAGAATATGTTATTGAATCAAAAGCACTCGATGGAAATGATCCCTTATGCAGACTGATCAAAAGATTGAATGTGACAATTGTTCAGCCTGTTACTTTCGAGCCCGAATTACTTAGTGAAGATTGCGACGGGAATATAGTTTACACAGCCAACGTTTTTGGGGAGGATCCCGAATTGTTGGATTTTTATTGGTATGCTCCTGATGGTAATCTGATCAGTCAAGATCAGTTATTGCAGCCTTCAGTTTTCGGAGAGTTTCAGTTGGATGTCAGAAGAAAAGGAAGCGTGGAATGTCCAGGTTCAATCAAAAGTATTTTGATCGAGGAACCTGTGATTTCATTAGATGTGACACTAGATGCCGAACCAACGACAATCTGCCCTGATCTTGGATTTACCTATATTTTCCTTACTTCAGATTTAGAAAGAGTAGAAGGAACCATTAGGTGGTTTTATACAGATGCTCAGGGAAATCGGTTTGAAAGAGATGAATTTGAAAATAAACCTGATATTGTAATTCAAGAGATTGGGCTTTTTGAAGTTGAGGTTTATAATCAAATAGGGTGCCTTTTGGGGTCAGCGCAGGTTGACATCCAAGTGAGTGTAGATGAATCAAGACCAATTACTGAAGAAGAATATATATTCTGTCTTTCTTTTGGAGAAGCACCTGAAATCAACCCCGGGGAGTTCAGTCTGTATGAGTGGTATCTTAACGATAGGCTTATCCATGAAGGAAGTACATTTAGTCCTACCGATGCAGGTGATTATGCCTTAACTGTTACAAGTTTTGAGGGGTGTAGGTATAGCACCGAATTTACAGTTAGGGAGGTTTGTGAACTTCAATTGGCTTATCCGACAGCCATTGAACCAGGTAATTCCCAGAAGAATTTCCGTATTTACCCCAACTATTTGGTGGACGAATTGAGTGTTTGGATTTATAACAAATGGGGGCAACTTTTATTTTATTGTGCCGATTCAGAATTGTTTGACAAAAAACAATCTTGTGAATGGGATGGGACATTTGGGGGGCAAAATCTTCCAGTGGGCACTTACGCTGTTAAAATCCAATACAAAAACAGAAATGAAGAAGGGTATAAATCTGTTTTTTCGAGTATTACAGTTTTAGACTAAACTTCACAAATCTTATCTGATTTCTGATTTTTTAGGCATTTGGGAATGGATTTTTTGATCCAAATTACAATAAAATGATAATCATAAGATTAAGTTTTTCTCATTTATCTAAAACATTCTGCTGAAATACAAGGAATTACGATCATTTTGATCAACGGCAAAAAAGTAATTCAATATTTTTTTTATATTTTCCGAATGATTTAATTAATCATCCTTAATATTAAGTCAATTCCAACCTTTTAAACCCAATTAATATGAATGAAAACATTAATAAAACAGCACTCTTTAATGCCAGCTGTTTTGCTTTGATTACAACCGCTTTCACCTTTGCCATCAGAGCAGGGATTTTACCCGAGTTAGGTGATCAGTTTGGGCTTTCGGCTGAGCAATTAGGATTTATCAATTCCATGTGGTTTTTGGGATTTCCTATTTCAATGATATTGGGTGGCTTGTTCTATCATAAGATAGGACCTAAACTTATCATGCAAATTGCCTTTGTAGCCCATACTCTTGGAATAGTGTTGACCATCTATGCAGGTGGCTATACAGGGCTGTTGATTTCAACACTTTTTATTGGTTTTGGTAATGGCTGTACAGAAGCAGCCTGTAACCCAATGATTGCAGACATGTATTCCGGAGACAAAATGAACAAAATGCTGAACAGGTTCCACATGTGGTTTCCAGGAGGTATTGTATTGGGTAGTTTGATTTCCAAATTTATGACAGATTTCGGAATGGGATGGCAGATGCAAATGTGGGTATTGATGATCCCTACTCTTATTTATGCTGTTTTGTTCTTTGGGAAAGCATTTCCAAAACCAACCGTGGAAGGAGTTACATCTATATCCAGTAATGTGAAGGCATTGTTTTCTCCAGTCTTCATATTCCTGTTTTTCTGTATGGCTTTGACAGCAATTTCTGAGTTTGGCCCTCAACAGTGGGTGAATGTAGTGATGAGTGAAAGCGGTGCCAGCGGCATGTTGATCTTGGCTTTGACTACTGGTATTATGGCTGTTGGAAGATTCTTTGCAGGTCCTGTGGTGAAGTCCTTAGGTCAAACCGGTGTCTTATTGGGGGGCGCGATTTTTGCGACCTTAGGAATATACATGTTCAGTACTGTAACAGGTCCAATGGCTTATTTAGCAGCAGTAATCTTTGCTGTTGGCGTTTGTTATTTCTGGCCTGTAATGGTTGGAGCTGTAGCACAAAGAGTGCCATTGAGCGGAGCTTTGGGAATGTCGATCATCGGTGGTGTAGGAATGTTTTCCACTGCTATTTTCCAGCCTATTATCGGTAAATGGATTGATGATGCAAGAATGGTTTATGATACGGACCTATTGGCGGGTCAAGCGACTCTTGCTAAAATGGTTGCGTTTCCTGGTATCTTGATCGTCCTGTTCATTATCTTCTTCTTCTGGCAGAAAAATTCAAAATCTCCAGAAGTAATTTCTGCACATTGATAAAAAAAAGCAGCCTTTTCGGGCTGCTTTTTTCTTTCCTTTTATGCAAGTTGTTTTATATCAAGCTAGTTCCGTTTTCTAACGTAACCAGATAGAAATTTGGGCTGATTTTGAATTTTTTTGAAAATGCGGCTGATATTTCTTCCTGAAGAAGTTCTGTATGTCCCCTCTCTACTAGGTTGATCGTACAGCCACCGAATCCCCCACCCATCATTCTACTTCCCAATACATAAGAAAGGGGTTTTGTAAAATCAACCAGAAAATCAAGTTCAGGACAGCTAACTTCATAAAGTGTACTGAGTCCTTCGTGAGAGGCGTACATTTTTTCGCCGAACCCATTTATGTCGTGCAACTCCAAAAGTCTGGAGCTGTCCAAAACACGTTTGTTTTCCTGGATGACATAAAGACAACGGCGATAGACTTTTCCGTTAATTTGGGTTTTAATCTCCTCCAAGAGCGCGATGTCCATGTCTCTTAGAGATTGGATACCAGGATTAGTTTTTTGTGCGGCACTGACACCGGATTGACATTCCTGCCTTCTTTGATTATAAGCAGAGTCAGCTAAAGAATGCTTGACCTGAGTATCAATCAATAATATTTGATGATCAGGTAAGTTTAATGGGAAATAATCAAAATCAAGTGACCTGCAATCAAGTCGGATCACATGGTTCTTTTTTCCCATGACAGATGCAAACTGATCCATGATGCCGCATTGCACACCGGCAAAAAGGTGTTCTGCTTTCTGGGCATAGTGGATCAATGATCTCTTGGGGATGCCAAACTCAAATACAGTGGCCAAGGCAAACCCCACAGCAGCTTCCAATGCTGCAGAAGAAGAAAGTCCTGCTCCTACGGGGATGTCACCACCGAATACCATATCAAAGCCTCTAACCTGGTAGCCGGCCTGCTGTAGTTGTGCAGTGACCCCCATGATATAAGTAGCCCAATGGCCTTTTTTAGGGCCAAAGGAATTAATGTCAAAAGCAAACTCTTCTTTAAAATCCAGGGAATAAATCCTACCTTGATTGGTTTGGTTTTCAGCAATGCCGACTACCATTTTCTTATCTATAGCGGCAGGCATCACAAAGCCTTCATTGTAATCAGTATGTTCCCCAATCAGATTGATCCTTCCAGGTGAATAAACCAATAGAGGATCTTTATCAAAAAAAAACCTAAATACCCGTTTTATTTCACTTACCATTATTCTACAGAAAATTCAAATTGGGTCCTGGATTGAAAAACTTCTCCGGGAAGTAGAAGAATGGAAGGGAAATTGTCATGACTGCAAGAATCAGGGAAATGTTGCGTTTCCAAACAAATGGCGGCTCTTTTTCCATAAGCAACTCCTCCTTTTCCTTTGAAAGATTTATTGAGGTAGTTGCCTGTATAGACCTGCAATCCCGGCTCGGTGGTGGATAAGGTTAATTTCCGGCCACTTTCAGGGTGATAAAGAATCGCGCAATCCTCCGGCTGATTCAGTACAAAGCAGTGATCTATACCTCCAGCCAATTGTAGTTGGGGGTTTTTCTGATGGATTTGTTCTTTGATGAAGGTGGTTTTTCTAAAGTCAAAAGGAGTCCCTGCAACATGAGATAGTTCTCCGATAGGAAGACTTTTTTCATTCATTGGTAAGAAGTGGTCTGCATTGACCGTAAACTCATGGTCTTCAATGTTCTCTGAAAAATCTCCACTTAAATTGAAGTAGGTGTGGTTTGTAGGGTTGATAATTGTTTTTTGATCGGTGATAGCCTTGTAGCTAATTTCCATTCTTCCCTCGGTATCCAAAGTGTATGTGACCCAAACGTCAAGAGTACCTGGGTAGTTTTCTTCACCGTCTACACTTTGGTAAAAGAAGGTTACGCCAACTGAGTTTTCTGTCTCAAAGGGTTCAGCTTTCCAGATTTTTTTGTCCCAGCCTTCCATGCCTCCATGTAGGTGGATGTCTCCTTGGTTTTTAAGGAGATGGAAGGTTTTTCCATCAAGAGTAAACTGGTTATCTGTAATTCTTCCAGCTATTCTTCCTACAGTTGACCCAATATAGCAATAGTTTTCAAGATATTCTTTTTGAACATAGCCATCAAAATCATCAAAACCCAGAACCACATCTTCCATTTTTCCATTTCTGTCAGGAATAAATAAATGCGTCCAAGTTGCCCCGTAATCCATGACTGAAAGCCGGATTTTATTTTCGAGGCTAAAGGTAAAAAGCGTAATATCTTCACCGTTAGGTGTAGTTCCAAAGTGTTTCGACTCTAGCGAGGGTGTCATAATGCAGAAAGTTTTTATTGGGCTGTTTTAATCTTTTTTGTAGAGTTTCTTGGTACCAATGTCGTGAGTAATACAAAAGATTGAGGTTCGTCAGATACTACTTCGTCTAATTGGTCTAAGAGGTGATTGGCAGCAATCTGCCCCATTTCGTACCCAGGTTGTGAGACAGTGGTCAAAGAGGGTTCTACTACAGCAGATGTAGGGTTATTCGTAAAACCGGCCAAGGCAATATCCTCAGGGATTTTGATGCCTTTTTCTTTTAAAACCATCATGACGTCTACCGCTAATGGGTCAATCATGGCGAATATGGCGTCAGGGTGTTCTTTTTCAGCCAACATTTGCAAGGTGATTTCCCTGTTCATGTCAGAAGTCAAGTCGGTAACATACACCAAACTTTCTGATTCGGGTATTCCAAATTCCTTCAATGCTTTAAGGTACCCTTCTTTTCTTTTTTTGCTGATATATAAATCCTCAGGACCTGAAAAATAGGCTACTTTTCGGCATCCTTGTTCTAAAAGATGATGTACGGCTAAATAAGCTCCGTGAGCATCATCAACAGTCACTTTTGAAACAGGGATCTCCTCTGTGACCCTGTCAAACATGATAAAAGGTATCTCTCTATCATATAGCTCTCTGAGATGGTCATAATTTTTTGTTTCACGGCTGAGTGAAATCAAAAGACCATCCACCTGAGAGGAAACCAAGGTCTTGATGTTTGCTTTCTCCTGTTCAAAAGATTCATTGGACTGACATATCATGATATTGTAGCCCCTTTTGTAGGCAGTATCCTGAATCCCGCTGATGTTGCTGGAGAAAAAATGTGAGGTAAGTTCTGGTACGATGACTCCCAGTACTTTGCTTTTGCTGATACGAAGGCTCTGCGCCAAAAGATTGTACTGGTAATTCATGCTTTTAGCCATTTCCACGATCTTTTTTTTCGTCTCGGGATGAAGCTCTGGAGAATCTTTCAATGCTCTGGAAACAGTAGATACAGATACGCCAAGTTTTTTGGCGATCTCTTTCATGGTAACCTGATGGCCTTTTTTCATGATTTAGTGTGGTTTAAAAGGGTAATCCTATTCCTGATAAAGGGTAAACAACACTGTCTGTCCAACGGCTTTTAAAGTCCTTTTATCAATCAATTCCATGTTGTCATCATGGGTGTGATGGTAATGTCCAAAACCAAAATCCGGAGAAAATTCCACAATATTGATCATGGGTATTTTAGCGTCCTTATTGACAAAATAGTGATCATCAATGATTTCTGGAGCATCTCTCGTAATAAAGAAGTCAGAATATCCTAATTCTGAAGCAAAGCTCCATACTTTATTGACAATATTTTTGCCGTATCTCATCGAATGTCCTTCTCTGTAAAATCTGGCTCCCTTGGCGCCTACCAAATCCAATAAAATACCATAATAGGCAGAATATCCTCTTTCGTGAGGGTTTTTAGACCAATGTTGGGAGCCCAGGCACCACCATATTTGGGAATTGTTTCTAATATTCACTTGCTCGGGTTCCCCATCATCCTCACCGTCAAAAAGGATAAAATCTATCCCAATTTCAGGTTTGTTGGCAGCAGTACTGATAATTCTTGCAATTTCCAATAACACCCCCACTCCAGAGCCTCCGTCATTAGCACCGTCTATCGGTTCATTAATTCTTTCAGTGTCTTTGTCAGCCATTCTTCTGGTGTCCCAGTGGGCGGCCAATAATACTCTTTTCTTAGCTGATGGATTAAATGAAGCAATGATGTTGCTGAGATCCCAGGTTTTATTATCATAACTTTTAGCCTGGAAATCTTGGGTCTGAACATCCATACCAAAACTTTCAAACTTCTGGATCAGCCAATCTCTGGTTTTCTTATGCCCTTCAGTATTGGGAACTCTGGGTCCGAACTTAACCTGCTTTTCTATATAGGCATAAGCTGAGTCAGCGGAGAATTCAGGGGTTTTGTTATAAATAATCGGTTCCTGTAACTTGTCATGGGTCTTATCCCCATTACAAGCCCACAAAAGCACCAAAAGGATAATCAAAATACCTGCTCTATTCTTCATACGCCCAGTCAATTTTATCTTTCATGTCCTTTACAACGAAACCCATTGATTTCAGTGCATTTCTGATTTCATCCACTTTATCATAATTTCTGGCTGTTTTTGCTTCGCTGTATAAGTGAAGTAAGACATCTAATAAAGCTTGTTGATTATCAGATTTTTCTTCTTGAAGCCCTAAGATTTTTTCAACAAATACGATAAAAGTTTGAATGATATTACCAAATACTTCTTCACCCAATAGGGCAGGATGCAGTTGCCCTGTATACATAGAATTAATTTTCTTCAACAGGTTGAATAGGTGTCCAATCGCCTGAGCAGTATTGAAATCGTCATCCATTGCACGATAAGCATTGGTGATACTCTGCTCTACCTGCTTGATCTGTTCTCCATCTAATTCTATATTTTCATCTGCAATGAATTGTAGCTTTTTAGCTATTCTGAGTCCATTGATTATTTTTTTATAGCCTTTTTGGGCTGCTTTCAAAGCATCATTCGAGAAATCCAAAGTTGATCGGTAATGTGCCGTCAACATGAAGTAGCGAATGGTCATAGGGCTGTAAGCTTGGTCTAAAAGCTTGTGATCACCGTTGAATAACTCCTGTAGCGTAATAAAGTTGCCCAAGGATTTCCCCATCTTTTGCCCATTGATGGTGATCATGTTGTTGTGCATCCAGTATTTAGCAGGATCTTGGTGGTTGCAGGCATTTCCTTGAGCGATTTCACATTCATGATGGGGAAACATCAAATCCATTCCTCCTCCGTGAATATCAAAATGTTTGCCCAAATATTTCGAAGACATGGCAGTACATTCTAGATGCCAGCCAGGAAACCCAATGCCCCATGGTGATTCCCATTTCATCAAATGTTCCGGCGCAGCATTTTTCCAAAGGGCAAAATCTACAGCATTTCTTTTTTCTCCCTGTCCGTCCAAATCCCTACTGCCACTTATCAATTCATCCAGGATTCTTCCTGAGAGTTTTCCGTATTGCTCACGCTCATTGTATTTGAGCACATCAAAATAGACAGATCCATTAACTTCATAAGCCAAACCTTCATCTAGGATTGCCTGAACCAATGCGATCTGCTCTGGGATATGGCCTGTTGCCCTCGGTTCAATACTTGGTTTGGTTGTGTTGAGCAAATCCATGTCTCTGTGGTAAGTGTCCGTATATTGTTGGGCCACCTCCATCGGCTCCAATTTTTCCAACTTAGCTTTTTTGGCAATTTTATCTTCTCCTTCATCGGCATCACCGGTCAAGTGCCCTACATCGGTAATGTTACGGACATAGCGTACTTTGTAACCCAAATAGCTAAGGTACCGGTAAACTGTATCAAAAGTGACAGCTGGTCTGGCATGGCCTAAATGTGCATCCCCATAGACTGTCGGTCCGCAGACATACATCCCGACAAAGGGAGGATTGATGGGCTCGAAAATCTCTTTCTTACGGGAAAGTGTGTTATAGATTTTAAGTTGGTGTTGCTTCATATTTTAATGGTAGAAAGTACAAAATGCTGGATGTGCAATAGGCTTTCCATACTAGACTGCAAAATAGCGGATTGTATCGGTTAAATAAAAAAAATGAGCTTTATTAAGGCTTTTTTACTCAATCATTCTTTGGCTAATAAAAATATAGAATGGCGCCTGTATGCAAAATTTAAAAAGGGCTGTAGATGCCGAAAGACCAATTGAAGTCATCAACTCTCAAATGGAGCCAATTGGAAACCAAACAAAATTATTTACAAGGTGCTTAATGAAAAAAGCCCTCATCCCGGATAAGATGAGGGCTTTTTATTGATCAATATGCTCTTCGATGGCTTAAGCTAAACCCCGATTGTAGCTTTTAATGTTTGAAATGCCTAACACCTGTCATGACCATGCTCATGCCATGAGCATCACAGTAATCAATTGAATCTTGGTCTTTGATAGAGCCACCAGGCTGAACCACAGCAGTAATACCAGCTTCATGAGCAATCTCCACACAATCCGGGAATGGGAAGAAAGCATCGGAAGCCATTACCGCACCTTTCAAGTCAAAGCCGAAAGCTTTCGCTTTTTCAATTGCCTGCCTCAAAGCATCCACCCTAGAAGTTTGTCCAACGCCTGATGCAAATAATTGATTGCTGTTGCTCAACACGATGGTGTTGGATTTGGTATGCTTGCAGACCTTAGCAGCAAATACCAAAGCATCTTTTTCTTCTTCAGTAGGGGCTACTTTAGTAACCAGTTTGAAGTCTTCTTTGGTCTCAGTTTTTAGGTCTTTATCTTGCTCAATAAAACCATTCAGCAATGTCTTGATCTGCTTGGTGCCCGGGACATCTATTTTTTGCAAGAGGAGAATTCTGTTTTTCTTTCCTTTCAACAGTTCAAGTGCATCTGCATCGAAAGAAGGAGCGATTAACACTTCAAAGAAAAGACTGTTCATTTCCTCTGCAGCAGCCAGATCGACATTTTGATTGGTCACTAATACTCCTCCAAAGGCTGAAGTAGTATCAGCAGCAAAAGCTTTTTGATAAGCTTCCTTCACGGATGAGGCTGTTGCGCATCCACATGCATTGGTATGTTTTAGAATTGCAAATGCAGTTTCGTCCTTAAATTCTGAAATCAAAGCTACAGCTGCATCTATATCCACGAGGTTGTTGTATGAAAGTTCCTTACCGTTCAATTGCTCAAACATTTCATTCAGATCCCCATAAAAATGAGAAGCCTGATGAGGATTTTCTCCATAGCGAAGTTCCTTGGCCCTGTTTTCTGATATTTTAAGGGCAGGGATCTCCTCAGTTTGGTTGAAATAGTTGAAAATATGTGTATCATAATTGGAAGAAACCTGGAATGCCTGAGCAGCAAAGTATCTTCTGTCTTCAAGGCTCGTGCTACCCTCCTGTGATGTTAATCTTTCTTCCAGTTCACCATATTGGGCTTTAGAAGCTACGATTACCACATCTTTGAAGTTTTTCGCGGCAGCTCTGATCAATGAGATGCCTCCAATATCGATTTTTTCGATGATATCTGCTTCAGAAGCCCCGGAAGCCACAGTTTCTTCAAATGGATACAGATCCACAATGACCAGGTCTATGGCAGGAATGTCAAATTCAGAGGCTTGGGATACATCACTTTGATTATCTCTTCTGTGTAGAATACCACCGAAGATTTTTGGATGCAGGGTCTTCACTCTTCCTCCAAAGATGGAAGGATATCCGGTCAATTCTTCCACAGGGATTACTTCTGCACCTTGTTCTTCAATGAATTTTTGGGTGCCTCCTGTGGAGTAAATTTTAACTCCATGTTTTTTCAAAAGAGCAATAATGGGTTCAAGATTGTCCTTATAATAGACAGAAATGAGCGCGGATTGTATTTTTTTGGTAGCCATGATGTTTGAATGCCGCAAAGCTGTTAGATCACAAGGGACTTGCGATGTACTTTGAAGCTATATTTTGATGGAAAATTTTTCAAGTTGCAAAGGTAGGAAAATCAGGTAATTAAAGCAGACTTTCAATCACATTTGGAAAGTATTTGTGCTCCAGTTGATGGACTTTTTGTGCGATGGCCTCAGGGCTGTCTGATGGTTCCACTGTTACAGCCGCTTGAAAGATGATTTTTCCTTCATCATAATGTTCATTGACAAGATGAATCGTAATGCCTGTTTCCGTTTCACCTGAATCTTTGACAGCTTGATGAACTTTCATGCCATACATTCCCTTTCCTCCATATTTAGGCAATAATGCTGGATGAATGTTGACTATTTGGTCTGGATAAGCATGGATCAGATTAGCCGGAATTTTCTGTAAAAACCCGGCAAGGACTACAAAATCCACCTCTAAGTCCTGAAGTTTTTGGGTAAGTTCTCCAGCCTCCATTTGACTTCTGTTAAAAGTAAAAGTAGGTACTTCAAATTTTTTGGCTCTGTCCAATACATAGGCATCTGCCTTGTTAGAACCTATAAGGACTACTTTACCTTTTGAAGAATGTTGGAAATGTTTGATGATTTCCTCAGCATTGCTGCCGCTGCCCGAAGCGAGGATTGCGATTTTTTTCAAGGTGGGATGATTTGATTTGGTGACTCAAAAATAGAGATATACCCTCAACTCTCCAAAAGCTAATGTCAAGATGAGAGTCATGCATTTTATATATGATGATTTCTCTCCGTTCAGCACATTCCCTGTTGATTTGATTAAATAAAAAATTAAATTTCATGTAAACAGAATGTATGGTTGTTATGAAAATCTTATCAGGTAAGTTATTCAACTTGCCCTTCTTCGATATTAATAGCATTTGGCTCATCCTCGTGATTTCAGGGATGATGTTTTCCTGTGGACCAAAGGTGCAGGAGTTGGATTATTTAATCGTTAATGCTTTGGTTTTTAGCGGTGAAAATGAAGGGCCAATTCACACAGATGTGGGGATTAAAGGAGAGGAGATTGTCTTTGTGGGTAATTCAGGACAGAAAAGGCTAAAAGCCGTAAAAGTTTTGGAGGCGAAAGGATTGATTTTGGCTCCTGGATTTATTGATCCGCATACGCATTTGGACAGGGACCTTTCAAGTCCTGAATATCAGTCCAACCTTGCTTCACTGATGCAAGGTGTGACTACTGTTTTTGCAGGAAACGATGGAAACAGTCCTTTGCCTATCGGCAGGAAACTTGAAGAATGGGAGAGAAATGGAATAGGGACGAATGCAGGTCTTTTTGTTGGTCATGGTGCCGTCAGAAGGGTAGTTCTAGGATTAGAAGCCAAACAGCCAACGGCAGAGGATTTAACAGAAATGGAGGTTTTGGTGGCCAAATCTATGGAAGAGGGCGCTTTCGGGCTATCCACAGGGCTTTTCTATGCCCCAGGTAGTTACGCTAAAGAAGAAGAAGTAGTCGCATTGGCCCAAGTGGCTGCTTCTTATGGAGGAATATATGATACCCATATCCGTGATGAAAGCTCTTATTCAATCGGCTTACTGGCATCTATTGAAGAGGCTATAAATATTGGTAGAAAAACGGGTATCGCAGTCCATATTTCACATATCAAAGCCTTGGGGACGGATTTATGGGGAAAAAGTAAAGAAGTTATAGCACTCATAGAATCTGCGCAAAAAGAAGGAATCAATGTTACGGCCAATCAGTATCCTTATCTGGCTTCGAAAACCAGTTTTAGGGCAACGGTTATTCCCAGATGGGCAGAAGATGGAGGTAATGATGCCATGTTGGTAAGGTTTGGGAATTTAGAGATAAGAAACAGATTGATTCAAGAAATAACTGAAAATATCAGGATTAGAGGAGGTGCGGAGGCACTGGTTTTTTCCGAATCGGAAAATCCCATTTATGATGGTATGAGTTTGAGGGAATTTGCAGACATGAGAAAACTTTCTGAAGCGGAGGCAGCTATGGCTATTCTTACTGAAGAACCGAATCTCGGTGTTGTTTCTTACAATATGGTGGAGGAAGATTTGAAGAATTTTATGCTTAAAGACTGGGTGGTGACAGGTTCAGATGGTGGTTCTGGCCATCCAAGAAAATATGGGGCTTTTGCTAGGAAAATCGGTTACTATGCACATCGTGAAAAATGGACCGGTCTGTCGTTTGCCATTCATCAATCCACGGCAAAGACTGCCAGGATTTTAGGATTGGATAGGAGAGGGCTGATCCAAGAAGGGTATTTTGCAGACCTTGTCTTAATTGATTTGGAAAGATATTTGGACAAAGCGACTTTTGAATCCCCTTATGAACTGGCAGAAGGTGTGGAATATGTATTCGTGAATGGAAATTTGGTTATCAATAAAGGAGAATTCAGTAGTGATTTAAAAGGGAAAGCACTTCGGCTAAATCAAACAAAAAAATAGGAGGCTTTCACCCCCTATCATATTCATCAATATTTGATTCTTGGATTCTACGGTATTAAGTAATTATAGATCCTTAAACTGATCCATCAATTCTTCAGAAATACCAGTCGTGGAATAACCGCCGTCATGGAATAAGTTCTGCATGGTAACATATCTGGTTAGGTCAGAGAACATGGTGATGATATAATCAGCACAAGCTTCTGCCGGAGCATTGCCCAAAGGAGACATTTTATCCGCAAAGTTGTAGAAAGCATCAAATCCGCCAATTCCAGTTCCTGCAGTGGTTTTGGTTGGTGATTGGGAAATGGTGTTGACTCTTACTTTTTTCATTTTTCCGAATCTATAACCATATCCTCTAGCAATACTTTCTAGTAAAGCTTTTGCATCCGCCATATCTGTATAGAATGGATATACACGCTGAGCAGCAATATAAGAAAGTCCCATAATAGAGCCCCACTCATTCATGATGTCCATTTTTTCTGCCATGTGCATCATTTTGTGGAAAGAAATGGCAGAAACATCATAGGATTTGTTGACCCAATCATAGTTTAGGTCACCATAAGAGCGGCCTTTTCTGATATTTGGTGACATACCAATAGAGTGGAGTAAAAAGTCAAAATTTCCACCTAGGTATTCTTTTGCTTCAGCATAGAGTTTTTCAATATCTTCCAAAGAAGTAGCATCAGCCGGGATGACAATGGTATTGCATTGTTCTGCCAATTCATTGATAGCACCCATTCTCATGGCAATCGGCGCATTGGTTAATACAAACTTTGCTCCCTGCTCATGTGCTTTGAGTGCAGTTTTCCAAGCGATGGAGTTTTCATCCAATGCACCCGTGATGATGCCTAACTTTCCTTTCAATAAATTCTCTGCCATAGTATCGTAGTTTAGGTTTGTTCTGTTTTGAATCGGTAAAAATAAGGAAAAAATTAAGATATGGGATTTCCTTATCCGTAATTCGGGACCATGTGTTGGGAATTGATCATAAGGAGGTAAGGGTAGGGTAGGGTTCTAGTGATTCAGTAACTCCCTAGCGCTAGTATAAGCACTTTCTGAAGGATTGGCGCCTGCAATCATCTTAGCTATCTCTGTAACCCTTTCTTCGGTATTGAGAAGCTTGATTTTGCTGATGGTTTTTTCTTCAGTGTTATCTTTATATACGAAATAGTGTTGCTTGCCTTTAGCAGCTACCTGTGGTAAATGTGAAATACAGATTACTTGGTGGTTTTTGGCAATATCTTGCATCATTTTGACCAGTTGAAGGGCAATTTCTCCAGAAACACCTGTGTCTATCTCGTCAAAAATAAGGGTAGGGAGAGCCATTTTGTCGGCCATGATGTATTTTACTGCAAATATCAGTCTGGAAAACTCGCCTCCAGAAGCCACTTGCTTGAGTGGCTGTGGGCTAATTCCTTTATTGGCAGAAAATAAAATATCAATTTGGTCCATGCCTGTTTTAGAAGGCAGAATTGCAGCATGGGTGCATTCTACTTTTGCATTTTCCATCCCTAGTTGATGCAGTAATTTCATCAGTTGATCGGAAAATTCTTTGAATACACTGGTTCTTTTTTGGGTTAGAATTTTGCCTTTTTGAAGCATTTCTTTTTCAGCATCTTTTCGGGCAGCATCTAACCTTTCAAGTTCTTCATCCAGATTTTCTACTTGGAATACCTTATCTGCCAATTCTCTTTCTAAATCCATCAAGGATTCCACAGATTCCAAACCATGTTTTTGCTGTAAATGGTAAATCTTACTTAGCCTTTCCCTGATTTCCTCCAATTTTTCAAAATCTACTTCAATATTGCTGTCTTCATCTTCCAGGCTGGCAGCAATATCTTTGATTTCAATCAGTACACTTTGAAAGCGTTCTTTGTAGCCTTCGAATTTATGGGCAAGACGACTTAGCTGCTGAAGATTTTGATTGGCAAGGGCCAAAAGTTTCAAAGAACCAAATTCTTCATCTTGTAGCTGTACTAGGGTCTCCTGAATTTTTGATTTTATCTCCTCTGCATTTTCGAGTATTTCCTGTTCACTTTCAAGTTCAGGTTGTTCCCCTTCCTGAAGCTGTAAGGATGATATTTCTTCCAATTGGAATTTGTTGAAGTCGGCCTCCTTTTTCAGTTCAAGTGCTTCATGCTGAAGTTTAGCATAAGCAGAGTTAGCTTTTTGCCAATTTTTAAAAGCGTCTTCGTATTGGGCCTTTTCGTTTTTTGATTTGGAGAAAGCATCTATCAAGCTCAACTGATATCCTCCTTCACCCAGGGTCAGGTTATCATGCTGGGAGTGGATATCCATAAGGGACTTACCCAGGTCTTTTAATGTTTCCAGCCTTACGGGCGTATCATTGATGAATGCTCTTGATTTGCCATTCGGGCTTATTTCTCTTCTAATGATACACTCTGAATCAAAATCAAGGTCTTCTTCTTGGAAAAAGTGTTCCAATCCGTAATTCTGTATGCTGAAAGTGCCTTCTACGACACATTTTTTTTCAGGATCAAGTAAAGATTTTGTATCTGCTCTATTGCCCAATAACAATCCCACAGCACCAAGCATAATGGACTTTCCTGCACCTGTTTCACCAGTCACCATATTGAGTGATTGGCTGGGCTTCATTTCCAAGTTTTTGATCAGTGCGTAGTTAGAAATATTGAGTGATTTGAGCATTTTATTTTAAAAATTTGACAGCAGCAAATCTAATAAAAAGTGTTTAACCTTTTAGGATATCATTGTACCTTCTGGCGTTATTTGGATCAATTTTCATCAGATAACCAACAGCTTCCTGCCTGACTTCCAATGGTGCTTTTTTGAGGAGTTTACTTACTTCATCACCTTTGGCATCAATAAAGGCTATGGTTAAAATGCCATTTGGCTGCTGTGTATTGGCTTCCGCGACCAACCGGAGTGCTTCCACGATGTTGCTGAAAGCTTCTTCAGGGTTTGTTGTCAGTAAATCCAGTCCTTTTCTATGATACAGGTAAACTGCTTCACGGATAGGTCCATAAACAGAGGAAGTGTATATGTCATTGATCAGCCAATACCTGTTTCTTCTTTCATTAGGGTTCGGCTGCCATCCTGGACGTGGAGATTGCTGGGCATTGTTGACAATGTTGTTTGCAATCTCAAAATATGGGTCTCCTCCTTTCAATGAAAAACTGTCGTAATCAAAACCGATAGCGATGTAAGCATAGTAAGCCAAGAGTGAACTGATGTTGTTGAGGAAAGAAAACCTGTTGAATTCCAATGGTTGGGATTGCAAAAATTCAAATGACCAGTTCCTGTCAATGAAGTTCAGAACCATGCTTTCATAATTGGTTCCATAGACTGGCCGGACTGTCTGGATTTGTACTGTGGCATTGTAGAAACCTACCTGTGGCATGTCACTGATGGTTATCAGTACATTCCCTTTTATCCTTTCTAAAGCCTGAAATTGATCTGATGTCCAGGTACGTCCGTTCAGGAATTGTTCGAAGTTGATTTTCATATCTTCGAAGATTCCCGTCTCCTGAGTTCTTGCCCTGTCCGAATTGATGATGACAGTAAGATTGAGTTCTTGGGCAAAAGCTTGTCCAAGACAACAAGTTAAAAGTAAAACTACTAGCCAGGTCCTCATATCAATTGCAGATCAAGTTAAAGATAACGAAAGTCCTGTAATTAGATTTTGACAGGTAGCTTTTTAATTCCTTCCAAGATCAAGTTTGCAATTTCTTCCTTGGGAAGAACTTCTGATTGGAGAGAAGACCCATCTTCAAAGAACATGCTGACTTTATTGGTGTCCAATTGGAATCCAGCTCCTTTTTCCTTCATGGAGTTGAGTACGATCAGGTCGAAGTTTTTCTTTTCCAGCTTTTGCTTGGCGTGAAAAACCTCATTTTCTGTTTCCAGTGCAAATCCTACATGAATTTGGTCGAATTTCTTTGCTTTGCCCAAGGTATAAGCAATGTCTACGTTTTTCACCAACTCGATGGTCATGCCTTCACCTTCCTTTTTGATCTTTTCGGCAGCGATTTCTTTTGGAGCATAATCAGCTACAGCTGCAGCAAATACGCAGATGTCCATCTGTGAATGGATGTTGGAGGCTGCTTGGTACATTTCACTTGCACTCTTTACCGGGTATATTTTGATGCTGGAATGCTTTGGCTTTTTGGCACCAACCCCTAATATAAGATGAACCTCAGCTCCCCTGGAAGCAAAAGCGTCTGCTATAGCAGCACCCATTTTTCCACTGGAGTGGTTACTGATGAATCTTACAGGGTCAATGGCTTCCTGTGTAGGACCTGAAGTGATCAACACTTTCTTTCCTTTAAAGTCTTTGTTTGCGGAGAAGTGGTCAATGATATGGTCCAGGATATGCTCGGGTTCCATCATTCTTCCCTGACCTGAAAGTCCACTTGCCAGTTCACCGCTTTCGGCATCCAAAATGATGTTGCCGAATGATTGGAGTTTACGGAGGTTTTCTTTGACAGAGGGGTGTTGGTACATGTCCAAATCCATGGCTGGAGCCACCATTACCGGACACCTTGCCGATAGATATGTTGCAGCCATTAAGTTATCGCAGAGGCCATTTGCCAGCTTAGCAAGGCTGTTGGCACTGATAGGAGCGATCAGAAACAAATCTGCCCAAAGGCCAAGGTCTACATGGTTTGTCCATGAACCGGTTTTGGAGTCAAAAAAATCATGGTAAACAGGTTTTTTAGAAAGTGTAGCCAAGGTAAGCGGGGTAATAAAATCAAGAGCAGAAGTACTCATGATAATTTGTACTTCTGCTCCTTCTTTGACTAATAATCTTGTTAAATGTGCAGCTTTGTAAGCAGCAATACTGCCTGTTACACCTAATAAAATCTTTTTACCTTTTAATAGCATTATTCTTCTTCAGTTGTTTCTTCAGGATGACGGTAGTAAAGTTTACCTTCCATAAACTCTTCCATCGCTAATGTACTAGGTTTTGGCATCCTTTCATAAAACTTTGAAATTTCAATTTGCTCTTTGTTCTCAAAAACCTCTTCCAAGTTGTCCACTGTTGAGGCAAATTCTGAAAGTTTATTGTTCAATTCTTCTTTCATAGAAGAAGAGACCTGCTTTGCTCTTTGGCCAATGATGTGGATGGATTCATAAAGGTTTCCAGTTTGTTCGGATACCTTGTCCAAGTCCCTTGTGATGATAGATGGATTGATTGCCATATATTAATTGTTTATGATTTCAGGTAAATTTTCAGTATTGATGTCTTCTTTAGAAGGCATATTGGTATTATCTTGATCTAGTTTGGCTTTTGCCAAAGCTTCCTCATATTCTTTTTTCAATTTGAGATGAGCATTCAGTTCAGCATCTGCTTTTTTGATCAATGGTTCAATGGATGAAAGGTACTTACTTTCAGGGTATTTTACCTTGAATTGATCCGCAAACTTAAAGACATCTTTAAGACGGTCTTCTTTTTTATCGAAAACACTTCTGTCACCGTAAGCAAGGGCAACTTCTACAAGTTTGTAGCCTAATTCCTCATTGTATTTGCTGTCGGGATAGTCCTTGGCAAAGTTTTGAAAATTGATGATACATGCCCTGTAAAAATCCCCTGGATAAAGTCCTTCTGTCAATCTAAGGTATAATAGCGATTCCTGATAAGCTTTTTCCTCAAATCTCTTTTGAAGATCATCTATCATCGTCATTGCCCTTTCATATGAGTCAGATGATGGAAATCTATTGATAAATAATTGAATGGCATTTACCGCATCCCTACTGCTTTTTTGATCCAGATTAAAATCAGGTGCATCCAAATATAAGGAATAGGCATTCATGAACAACGCCTCTTCAGCTAATGGACTTCGGTTGTAGGTTTGGTAGAAAGTATTGAAATAACCTGCTGCCTCAATGTATCTTTTGGTTCTGAAATGGCTATATGCATAATTGAAATCAGCCAATTCTGCCTTCTCGCTACCCCGGATTACAGGAAGAACTTTGTCATACAAGATAATGGCTTTGTTGTATTCTTCTTTACTGTAGTAATCGTTGGCCGCATCATAAAGCTCTTCCCAATTGGTGCTTTTCTCCAACTTGTAGAATTTCCCACATGAAGTGATTGTGAAAAGCAAGAATAGGGATAATATGTAAGTACTGTTAATTTTCATCTTTTTTTGGAGGCGCAAATATAAGGGAATAATCATTGGTATCAAATTAAACCTCTGAGGCTTATTGAGGTTACTTTTTGACAACGAGTTTTTTGGTGACTATATTTTTATTGTCCACGAATAAAGTATAAAAATAAACCCCTGGATTGAGGTCGGCTACATTGATTACCAATGTTTTCTGCATAGGGTCCAATTGGTATTCAGCGACTGGATTGCCAATAAAACTGTTGATGGTGATTTTAGCCACTGCATTTGGGTTTTTGTATTCGTAGTCAATCTGTGCTATTCTGTGGCTTGGATTGGGATATATCCCTCCAAGTGAAATGTCTTTGTGGTTGGTTTCATCTTCAACAGGATTGTAGACTTCATATACTGCCTCTATCAAAAACACATCTCGGATATTTGTTGGGTTTGCGAAATGTAAATCGAAGCTTCCTCTTATTTCAGTGATTCCCAAATCAAACTCAAGGTAAAGATCAGTGTAGATCTCATTTGGCTCAAGGTTTAACTTGATTTTGGAAAGGTCTTTTTTCGGATCAAAGCAACGGTCATCAATACAGACTTTGATATTTTGGGATGAACCAATATTACCCCTTAGAAATTTCAAAGTGTATTCTTTCGCCTGATTGCTTTCGTTTTGAATGATCAGGGACTTTCTTTGGGAAGTACCTATTTTTCCACTGAACTCGATATTCTCTGACAAAACACGCACCTGTGCCGCTACACTAAATGGCAGCAACATCATTATGCATGCGAAAATTGTGAGAATGCTTTTCATGTAGAGTTTTATCAATAAGCTTCCGGTTTCTTTGAAGGATATAATATTACTACGTATAAAAATACCAAATAGGTTTGAGTTTTTTAGCCCTTTCGGGTTAAAATTTGTTAACCTTTGTAAAATTTTTTTTGACGCTTGTCGTTAAAAATCTTCTTTGTTGATTTTCAATTCTCAGCTGTATTTTGTTTGTGGCCAGTTTTGCTTTTTTCGTCCAGTGATTTTTGTATTTCCTCTTCAGAAGGGAAGGGAATGGTGACATCAGGCTTTTCGAAAAAATTTAAAATTTCTTCCCGTATTTTTGGCATTCTCCAGGCATTAATCAGGTTCATATTTGGTTTTTCTTCCTCTCGCCAAATAAATCCCTCTAATAATTTATCTTCTTCTTTGATCAAATGGGGTGGATTAAAAGCTCCCTCCGGCTTAACCAGCCAGTTGATTTTGGTAATTTGTCCTTCTTCAAAAAACATCATGATGTTTGCACACAGCATTTTGTTCATGCCCCGGAGAACGGTGTCTCCCACCACGTCGAAATAAATGGATTCTCCATTACCCTCAACATGAAACCGGTTGATTTTGCCCTCCAAAAAATAGCCGGTCATCCTTCTTCCTTTGATCTGATTGAAATTACCTAGGGTATCCTTGGTGATATTGAACGCTTTTCTGTTCAGAAAAACCCTGTCAATTTCCTCGTTGGCGATTAAAAACTTGACACTATCTGCCGTAATTTGGCTTTTATCATTCCATAAGATAGGATCTTTGTATAAATAGATCGTGGAATCTGAAAAAGTGTAGGCCAATGAATCAGCTGAACCATACAAGTCTGATTTGATCATTTTCACATTGTTGAAACCCAATAAAAATCGCTCTTCATCAAATTCACTGTCCTGTGAAATAAGTGTGTCCGCGATCATATACAGGGTATCTTTCTCGAAATACTTCCTGACCAAGGCATTGCCGTATACAATGCTGTACTTACGGTCTTCCCAGTATTTCCCCTCTTCTCCAAAGACCTCGATCTCTCTTTCTTTATTGAATACGCTGACATCAGTTCTTCCTTCATAGTACTTTTGCAGCTCATCGTAATAGAGGACCTCAGCATAGACTTTACTTGTCTCTGTTTCCACTTCTCCTTCGTAAAATCTAAACCGTTTGTTTTCAGTGTCGTAATAACTTCCCTTAACTGCATTTAGCCTGTCTCCCTCTTTAGAAACGATGTTTGTTTGTCCGACAGTTTCTGCAGTTTTGGGTATGGTCATGTAGATCAGGTAATTGGTCTTCATGGTGTAATCAGGATTCACAAGGACTACATCATCCGTAAAAGTTATTTTTTCAATGCTGGTTTCATACACCGCATTGATACTGGTTAGGACATTTGTAGAATCAACTACTTTACCTTCATTGAAATACCTGGCGACACCTGTGCCGCGGTCATAATCGAGATTATCGGTGTATAATGTTGTGTTCTCATTTTTGAATACCACATTGGTTCTCAGCTTTGCCAATTTGGTGTTTCCGTCATATTCTGCATAACGGCTTGTCGTGACAATTGGGTCATCGATGTCAACAATCCTCACGTTGCCGTATAGTTTGGCCATATTGTCTGCCCTGAAAAAGTGTGCAGAATCACAGTAGATCAATGAAGTCTGATGCTTCATTCTGACATTGTTGATTAATCTCTCAAATCCACCAGCACCTTGTAACAGGTCCGCTTGTTGGATTTCCAAAGTATTGCCCCCTTGGCCAAAAATATCTGTCCAGGCAAAAAAGAAGAAAATTATAAGAAGAGTACTTGGCTTTTTTAACATTTGGATCTTGATCAGCGGCAAAATTAACTAAAAATGATATTTTTGAGTTATGATCAGCCTTTTTATCGAACATATACGTACAAAAAAAATCCTGGATGAAAAATCCAGGTATTTATTAGGTCTAAGCGGCGGGGTTGACAGTGTTTGTCTAGGATATTTTTTAATTGCTGCCGGTATTGATTTTGATGTCGCTCATGTCAATTATGGACTTCGTGGAGAGGAAAGTGATGGAGATGAACATTTTGTCCGATCATTGGCTGACCAATGGGGGAAAAGGCTTTTTGTAAAAAAAGTAAAAGAAAACCTCTACCTAACTGAAGGGCAATCCATACAAATGGCTGCCCGGAATATCCGGTATCATTGGTTTGAGGATTTGTGTGAATCGGAAAATCTTGCCGGTGTGCTTGTTGCCCATAATTTTGAAGATCAGGTAGAAACAGTCCTGCTCAATCTCCTCAGAGGTACAGGAATCGAAGGGGTTTTTGGGATGTCAGAGAAAAGAGGAAAGGTAATCCGTCCGATGTTGCCTTTTAAAAGAGTGGAAATATTGGATTTCATGCAGACTAATCATTACAGATGGAGAGAGGACAGTACAAACAAAAAAACGGATTATAAAAGAAACTTTCTTAGGAATGAGGTTTTTCCAAAGATTTCCGAAAAATTCCCTGAAGGAATGGATATTATGAGTGCGAGTTTCAAAAGGATAAAGGATTCAGGCAAGGCATTTTTTCACCTCTATTCTACCTGGAAGGATCAGTTTGTGAGGCAGGAAGGAGATTTTCAATATCTTTATATCCAAGATTTTAAAAATTTACCAGGAAAGCATTCGCTTATCTACTACTGGTTAAGGGATTATGGCTATAACTTTACTGATGTTGAAGACGTTTTAGAAGCTGTTGAAAAAAAACACTCCGGTAAGGTCTTTTATGCAGGGGATTTTCTACTGAATATAGACAGAGATATGCTGATTCTTGGGAAAGCAGCGTTCAAGTGGGAAAGTTTACAGATAAATCAGTATGATATTCAGGTCAAGTTCAAACATGGGCAATATGATGTTTTGTACGTAGGGAAAGATTTTCCAATGGATAAAAATCCCCAAAATGCGATGCTGGATTTGGAAAAACTTACTTTTCCACTGGAATTGAGGCAATGGGAACAAGGAGATAAGTTTATGCCTTTGGGCATGAAGAATGAGAAAAAGATATCTGACTTATTGATAGATTTAAAAGTACCTTTGATTGAAAAGAAAAAGGTTGCAGTCTTGGTCTCTAATGGTGAAATCGCCTGGGTTATGGGCTATAGGATCAGTGAAAAATTTAAATGTGACGATAATACTTCAAAAATTTTATATCTAAAAAAGACAAATCATGCTTAATCCATTTTCCAGGACTTTTAGTGTGTCAGAGTTGGAGACTTTTCAGTTTTTATCTCAGGTGATGCTGTTCGAAAAATTGAAAAATGTGGAGATGTCCAGGTTTCTTCCCGCACTTCATTTTCGAAAATACAGGAGGGATGAGGTGGTGTTTTTTAGCGGAGATCCCAGTCAGGCTCTTTATATCGTTAAATCGGGGCGGATTCATCTTACCATAGACATCAAAGATAACTTTGAAATCATCAATGAAGTAAACAAAACAGAAGCTTTTGGGGAAAACTCCATGTTGGAAAATACTTTTAGGATTTATACCGCCATAGTTGCTTCAGAAGAGGCGGAGCTTGCAGTTATTCCCCATTTTGCCATGCAGGAAATTTTTGAAAGTCATCCGAGAACAAAAGCTAAAATGATGACTTCCCTTGCTGAATTTTATAACCAAAACAACCGAAGACTGTTTAAGTCTTACAAGAGCTCTTTTGGCTTTTTCAATTTACAGGAAATGTTTGATAGAAACAGGGAAGATTCAAAATAAGTGTTTTCTTGACCATCTATATGATTTAGCAACAACATGGCTATTATTAGCAAGTAAACACCGCGATTGCTTTATAAAATGTCCTTTGTTTAATAACTTAGCGACACTTTTCATAATAATGTTAAAAACTTAAAATAAATCCATAATCATGACAAAAGTAACCGTAGTAGGTGCAGGAAATGTGGGAGCAACTTGTGCCGATGTTTTGGCATACAGAGAAATTGCTGAGCAGATAGTTTTGGTTGATATCAAAGAAGGTGTTGCAGAAGGCAAAGCCTTGGATATCTGGCAAAAAGCACCAATTAATCAATATGACAGCAGGACTGTAGGCAGTACCAATGATTACAGCAAAACTGCTGATTCTGATGTAGTAGTGATTACTTCAGGTTTGCCTAGAAAGCCAGGAATGACCAGAGATGACCTTATTGAAACCAATGCCGGTATTGTAAAGTCTGTAACTGAAAATGTCATCAAGTATTCTCCGAATGCGATCATCATCGTGGTATCCAACCCTCTTGATGTAATGACCTATCAGGCTCATATTACCTCTAAGCTGCCAAGAACAAAAGTGATCGGTATGGCAGGTATATTGGATACCGCTAGATACAGAGCTTTCATTGCTGATGAGTTGAATATTTCTCCAAAAGAGATTCAGGCAATCCTTATGGGCGGACATGGTGATACCATGGTGCCTCTTCCAAGATACACAACAGTAGCCGGTATCCCTGTTACTGAGCTGATCGCAAAAGATAAACTCGATGCTATCATTGAGAGAACCAAGTTCGGGGGTGGTGAATTGGTGAAATTGATGGGAACTTCCGCTTGGTATGCACCAGGTTCTGCTGCCGCTCAAATGGTAGAAGCTATCCTGAAAAACCAAAACAGGGTATTCCCTGTTTGCATCAAACTTGATGGAGAATATGGAATCGATGATTGCTATTTAGGTGTACCTGTAGTATTGGGTAAAAATGGAGTTGAAAAAGTCATCGAACTTGATCTTAATGAAGATGAAAAGGCTTTATTGGAAGTTTCCAGAGGCCATGTGAAAGAAGTGATGAATGTATTGGACAAACTTTCCAATAAGTAAAATTCTTCATTTTAGAATAAGAAAATCCCGGCCTTAAGTCGGGATTTTTTATTTACTTTGACTTTGTTCAATTTATCAATCAAACCAAGATTTAATTTCAGTGCGTATTAGTAAGGTTTTTCTGTATCTATTGATTATTGCAACTTTAGCTGTGGCGGGTTATTATTTGATTGAAAAGTTTAATCCATTTGCACGGAAAAACGGTATGGAGCTGGTGTCATCTGATGCCGTTGTGGTTTTTGAGACGCAAAACCCGGTAATGGCATGGAATCAGCTGATCAGTCAGCCTTTATGGTCCAGACTTATGGATCTTCCAGCACTGAATCAGGCTCAAAACCAATTGATGGCATTGGACAGTATTTTCGGGTCAAATGGAAGTCTCGAAAAAACGCTAAGAGGAAATCAGTTGATTGTTTCACTTCATCCAGTAGGAAGAGAGGAATTTGACTTTTTGTATACTTTTTCATTTAAAAACACATCAGATCTTCAGTTCTTGGAAAAGCTGGAAAGCCAATTGCCCCCTCTATCACAAATAAATTCAAGGAGTTACAGCAACGTTATTATCAAAGAATTCCAAAGTCTTGAGCTGGAAAGAAACCTGAATTATACCGTGATCAATAATGTATTGGTAGTCAGTTACACCTCATTTCTTGTAGAGGAGGCGATCAGGTATTCTCAGAGCAGTAATTTATCTAACTTTAAATCTATTCATAAAAAGCTGTTTGATGAATTACCCGGCGCTAAAGGGCTTGGGGTGGTAAGGTTGTCTGCCAGTGGATTGGCAAATCTGATTGCAGGCATTTCAAGGGGTAAGGATTTAAGTATGATTAGAAATTTTGAAAGGACAGGGGTTTCAGCCAATTTGGAACTGAAATTTTTGGACGGGAAAATACTCTTGGATGGAAATGCTTACTTTCCTGATGGCCGTGAAGTGGATTTCAGTAATCAAGAAAGTTCTTCAGCAGGTCTCTTCCAAAATTATATCAGCAATAGGTCAGCAGTTTATACCCAATATGATTTTAAAGAATCAGGCCAGTTGACTGAGCTGAAAGATGATGGTTTTCAATACAATAGTTCCTTGAAGGGGGATATTGAAAAAAATCTCTTAGAAAAAGGTTTTTTGGAAAATCTGAGTGGTGCTTTGGGGAATATGCTTTTTGAAATAAGTCCCAATGAGCCACAAGATCAGGTTTTGATCATACATTCAGAATCTATAGACCAACAAATTGGCTTATTGAAACAATTCGGTTTAGGGGTGGAGGAGACAGGGTCTATAGATGGACTTCCTTTGGATTTTTACCAGGAAAAGGAAATTTTTATGGTGGCTTCTGAAGAATTTCCTGCACATCTTTTTGAAGGGAAATTTATGGGTTTTCAGGATACTTATATTACATCTATCGGAAATCTTTTGGTTTTTGCCAATAGTAGCAAGGCGATGAAACTTTTCATTGATGACCTGAAGAATGATAATACTTGGGGGAGGTCACTTCAGCAAAAGCGGTTGATTGAAAGTATTTCTTCAAATGATGGCTATACTTTTATCATCAATGTCGCCCGGTTTTGGAATTCAGTGGAAACGGTAAGTTCACCTAACTGGAAAGCATTTTTTCAGAAGTATGCACCGCAGCTTAGGTCGATAGATCTGATTTCGATGAGGGTCAAAGAATTGAATAAGAAAAATTACGTATCATTAGAATTAGGATATAATCTAGAACCGATCAAGCAGGTTCAGGATATTATGCTGACAGAAAACAAGTCTTTCCAGTTTGATAATTTGTTGGTTTATGGTCCGGTAAGTGTTCAAAACTTTGTAGACAATAGTCTTGAGTTTCTGGTCCAGGATGAAAATGATGTCATGCATTTATTGACTTCCGAAGGAAGCCTGGTTTTTTCTTATCAATTGGAAGGTCCTATTATCAGTGAAATTTACCAGGTGGATTATTATAAAAATGGAAAACTACAATTATTGTTGGCTACAGAGAAACAAGTCTACATTGTTGACCGGTTGGGAAATCTTATCCCGGGCTTTCCCGTTAGCATCAATGCTGGTAGAATCACCCATTTGAACCTTGTAGATTATAGTAATTCGAAAGAATATAGATTTTTCGTTGGTACTGATGAAGGTGATTTATTGCTTTTGGATAAAGAGGGAAAGCTTTTGGACGGTTGGAATCCAAAAAAGGTCAGTAGTTCCCTAGCGGTAAAACCTTCACACCATAGAATAGCAGGAGTAGGGGATAGAATGGTAGCATTGACTGCTAACGGTCAGCTCTATTTTTTCAATAGAAGAGGGGAGTCAGAGCTTGGTTCACCTATCAGATTGGGAGATGGGCTAGCTTCTGATTACATTATTTTGGAAAGAGGAAGTGCCAGAGATACAAGATTAGTGACTATTACCAAAGAAGGAGAAGTAGTTCAGGTCAATTTCATGGGTGAACTGACCTACAGGAATCAATTGATGAGACCGGATAGAGAAAGCAAGTTTTATCTCATCAAAGACCAAAAAGAAGATAGGTATTTGTTTGTAGTACATGAGTACAATAAGGTTACTGTCTTAGACCAAGAGTATAAAGAGCTTTTTGCGATCAATATGTTCGCAGAGAAGCTGAATTTTCAATTCTTCTCATTTGGCTCCGATAAAAATATTTTTGTGGTTACAGACCCTTATCAGGAATTTATTTACTTATATAATCTTCAGGGGAATCTTTTGAATACCACACCTATCGGTGGAAATCAGAAAATTGATTTGAAATATTCAGGTAGCCAAAATGACTACACAATTTATGTGATTTCAGGCAAAAGGTTTTCCGAGTATAAATTGCCACTGTAATTTTAATTGCCTTTTCGGACATAATTTTGTCTGAAAAGGCAATTAATCCCCATTCCTTTCCCTTGTTTAATGATCTTTATATTTTTGTGTTTCCAAAAATTAATTGAAATGTATTTGACCAAAATAAAAGCTACCATCATTTTTTCAATTTTAATCTTACCAAACATCCTTTTCGGGCAGGTAATATTTGATGATCGTCAGGTGTTGGTGACAGAAGAAGATTACCATGACTTATCAACTCCTTACCATGCCACCCTGTCTTTTTTCTATAATTTAAGAGAGGAAAGCTATGATCCCGAAGCTGCTTCCCGTGTATTGACATTGAATGCGGCAAATGCCAAAGATGCAAGTAAGCTTGCAATTCAGTTAAAACAGATCTTTGATGGCAATGCTGTATTTGTAAAAATCAATGAAGTTCCCAATGAATCAGATTACATTGATACCTTGTACAGCAATCAGTCCAAATACTTTTTTGATACCAAGCAACTTCCTTTGGTCTATTTGGAAAAAGTTGGAAAAGAATGGAAATTCAGTGCATTTACTGTTTCTCAAATTGAGGAAATGCACCATGAGACTTATCCATATGGGACAGACCGTTTGTTGAATTTGCTTCCAAAATTAGGGAGTCAGGTATATTTAGGTCTGCACTTTTGGCAATTTGTAGGCCTCTTTTTACTGATCTTGTTGCTTTTCTTATCTCACAAGTTGATTACTTTTTTATTGGATAAGGTGTTTTTGTACCTGATGGGAAAATTAGGTTATGGGTATGTGGGTGAAAAATTCCTGCTTCCGGTGGCAAGGGTTACCAGTATTTACCTGATCGTAGTACTATCTTCTTTATTTATCAGATTGCTGCAATTGCCTATAGAAGTGGTGTCCATAGTGGTTAAAATTCTGAATGCAGCTAAACCTTTCATCATCACTATTGTCTTTTATAAAATAGTCGATATAGTTTCTCTGTACTTTGGGCGACTGGCAGAGAAAACAGAATCTACTTTGGATGATCAATTGGTGCCTTTGATCCGAAAGACACTGAAAGCTTTTGTGGTGATTATCGGTTCTTTATTTGTACTCAAAGAAGGGCTTGAGGTCGATATTGTGCCGTTTTTGACGGGTCTGTCTATTGGAGGTTTGGCCTTTGCCTTGGCTGCACAGGATACCATTAAGAATTTCTTTGGGTCTATCATGATATTCATTGACAAGCCTTTTCAGGTTGGGGACTGGATTACTTCAGGTGACGTGGATGGAACTGTGGAAGAGGTTGGGTTCAGATCTACAAGGGTCAGGACTTTTAGAAATTCTGTTATGTATATTCCCAATGGAAAAATCGCGGATGCGACAATCGATAATCATGGATTAAGGCAATACAGAAGGTTTTATACCACTTTGACAGTGACTTATGATACCCCTCCTGAATTGATCCAGGCTTTTGTGGAGGGATTGAGACAAATAGTGGACAGCCATCCTCATACAAGAAAGGATGCCTACAATATTTATTTCAATAACCTGTCTGCCTATAGTCAGGATATAATGTTTTACATTTTCTTTCAGGTGGGTACTTGGCCGGAAGAGTTGAAGTGCAGGCATGAAATTTTGGTGCAGATTGTCAAGCTGGCCAAGACGCTTGGCGTTCGTTTTGCTTTACCTACTCAGACTTTACATATGGAAAGTTTCCCTGAAAAGAAAACACTGGTTCCATCATATGAACAAGAAAAGACGGTTTATGCTGCTAAATTACAGGAGTTTTTGAGTACGGAACTGACAAGGAAAGACAATTAAATAAACTCTGAATATGCGTTATGTCATTGCTTTCTTTCTGCCCTGGCTTTCATTGATTCTTCAGGGAAAAATATTCTCTGGAATCATCTGCCTTATCCTACAGATTACCATTATAGGCTGGCTTCCTGCGGCCATATGGGCCATTATGTCTGTCCATAATATGTATGAGGACAGAAGGGTGAATAAAATTGTTCGTGCAATAAAATCTTCAGAGCGGAATTAATCGACGACTTCTAAGAAATCTTTGTGAAAAACAATCCTGCCTTCCTCGTTGAAGAAGGAATAAATAACCTCAAATTGACCAGTAACTTGAGAACTTGTTACCCTAATACTGGGCTGTTCTAGGTTATTGCTCCAGTATAAGCTGGTTCTGAAATCAGGATAGTTTGCCTGTCCAATCTGGCTATTGAAATGTGGACTTTTTAGCTTTTTTGGTTTCTGAATTTCCCAATAATTAAAATAAAGAGCGTTAGTGGGTAATTCAAATTTTCCAAAATCATTTTCAAATGAGGAAAAGCTGATCACTCCTGAAAATTTATCTTTATTGAGAAAAAAATCCCTGGTCAAAACTTCAAGTTTTTGAATATTGGACGGGTTGAACTTCGCCAGTTTGTCAGTGTCAAAAACAGGCATGCCATCAATCAGAATCAAAGGATTTTCCTGAAATAGTGCATTTATTGGGCTGTTGAGAACCTTATAAACAGTCTTCTTATCCTGCTTTCTGACGAGTACTTCAGGTACATATTCCCGAAGGGTTGTTTCCATATCATCAAATCTGGTGTAATCGTCTAACAGATAGGTTCTGTCAGCCACAAACCCAGTGACGATAGGGAAAAAGTCATTTGATTCAATAGGATAAAAATAAGGGCTTACCTGGGCACTGGCTATCAGATCCAATAAGAAATTTTTGTTTTTTTCTTCTATCACAAGATCGGGAAAAATAAAGTCTTCCTTGAAAATCATTTCCAAAAATGGAGATTGAGGGGAAAAATTCAATTGGTTTTCAAAGTTGATTGATTGTGCAACCAAAAATTCAAAAGTTTTTAGGGGACCCATTTCAAAAAATAGATTTCCATTCTTATCAGGTTTAGCAGTATTCAAAACAGATTGCTTGCCATGGGCGGAAAGAAAAAATGTCTCTTCAGTATCAATGGTTGGGCTCAGGTTTTTCCCATGAATGATATGTCCGTATAATTCAGGGACAAGTGCTGTTTGTTTTTCCTGAGGGTGATAAATTTCCTGATAAATAAAACCTTTATATTCTTCGGGTAAAAATGGATTTACCAATGAAATGGAAAGTGAAAAAGGATTAGATTCTCCCTGTCTGTCGATGTCTATATTGGAGGAACTGGAAATATTGATGTTATGCTCTCTGATCAAGTTGGGATTAGCCTGTGGTTTTTCAAATGAGTATTTGTTTTTAACCGGGTTAGTGTTTCTCAGTACGGGTGGTTTTTTTTGATTAATTACCGTGATGAATTGGTTAAATACCCCCTTGCCCGTCTTTTGAATCAATGGGCTGGTTCTGGTGTAAAGCCTTAATAAATAATGATCTGATTCAAGTTGGCCGGGTATTTCCAGATAGGCCTCTGCCTGTCCGTTTACCAATGGAACTATAAATTGTTTGACGGCTTTTTGGTTCCGGTCTATCATTTCCACATAAGCCATTTTTGAAGCACTTGGTTCTTTACCTTGTAGGGCTTTCAGGTTAATCCAAATGGTTTCTCCTGCTACAGTAATGTTTTTGGAAATGTGGGCAAAAATGATCTCTTCTGTCATTTCCTGACTGAATCCGGAAAAGCCTGAAAACATCAGAATGGCAAACAACAGCTTTTTCATCCTTAATCCTCCCAAAATTCAGGTCTAACATTTGTGCCGCGAAGGGTACAGTCCACACATCGGTAATCCGCACCTCTGTAACCAATTAGGAACATACCATCCCACACATCTCTTACTGGAACAACTATTCCATTGTTGAAAGCATCTCTTATGGCAGAGGCTGTAGGAGGGATAGTGTCCTGAAGTATTTGACAAAACTCATATTCAGGTATAAATACAGGCCAAGGGAATACCTCAGATGCATTGATATAAAGTCGTTTATTTGCCGATTTGCCCATGCTGATAAATCCGATTACTTTTTCGGAGGGGTCTTCTGGATTTTGGATATTGCCGGTAATGAGGGAGGGGAGAGGACTGAAAATGCCACCGATATCATCAGAATTCTTTCGGAGTATTTCCCAAAAATTGAAAGCATCTTGGTCTATAGCCCTTTGTTTGACCAGAACACTGTATCTGTTGGTCAGTTTTTCAGACCTAGGTGGAATCCGTATCAACTCCCTTTGCAATATTCTGTTGTCTTCAAATCTAGCGGCATCCTGTAAGACTATTTTAGGGTTTAGGTTATCTTTCCAGCACCTGTCCACCCGTTCATCTTCGTTTCTTGTTCTGATACTGCCTTCTTCATAGATCAAAAAAGACCTGATTCCAGCATTGAAAATCCAATGTTCTTCATAGCTCCACATGAAATATTGTTTTTCCTGTTCACCCTTTGTACTGATATAGATTTCTACCCCATCATTATCCTGGACAAATGCCAACTCCTCGATTTCCGGACTGATAATGGGAGTCATGGGCGCACTGGTGTATTGTTTTCCATTTTTGAGCCAGATGCTCAGGGTATATTCTTTTGTGGGATCAAAATTTCCATTTAAGGTATACCGTCCATTTCCTTTTTCTTCAAAATCCCACAGGTTCAAATTGTCGCTTAGAAAAACCCTTGCTCCTTCTTCCTGAATTGGAGAAGCAATACTGTTGATTGGCGAAGTTCTGCCAAGGGTGATTTGTGATTCACCTGAAACTTCTATGTACCCTTCGACCACGAGGAAATCAACACTTTGAGGCGAGAGGTCCGGTTCAAATGGATCCCTACATGACTGTAGAATTCCAATAATCAAAATAAGGATGATATGGAAGATCTTGTTTTTCATCAGATCCTGAAATTATATGTGATAAAAGGAATGGGCTGGGCAAAAATTGAAAGCTGGTATCCCTGCAAGACCCCATTGACAGGGGTGAAGTATACCGAGTATGGATTTCTCCTACCAAGGAGATTGTATACGCCCAAAGACCATGAGGAATGGGCCAGTTTTCTGACTTTATGATTGCCTTCAATATTTACCGATATATCAATTCTGAAATAATCGGGGATACGGTATGCATTTCTGTCAGAAAAATAAACCCTTTCAGAACTGCCATAATTAAATTTGGCTACTGGTAAGGTGATGGGTCTTCCGGTGCTGTAGTTGGCATTCAATGAGGTGCTGAATCTTTTGCTCCACTCATAATTACCAACCAACACGGCATTATGCGGTTGGTCAAAATTGCTGGCATACCAATTTCCATCATTTATTTTTTCAGCCATCTCCTCGGAGGCTGTTCGTAGTTGTGAGCGTGAATAGGTGTAACTGACCCATCCATTGAGTTTGCCTGTATTTTTCTTCAATAAAAATTCAGCTCCATACGCCCTGCCATCAGTTCTCAATACCGCTTGCTCAACTGTGTTATTTAAAAGTAAAGTGGAGCCTGACCTGAAATCTATCAGATTCCGCATTGTTCTGTGGTAGGCTTCTATAGAAAATTCAAACTTGTCCACTTTGATGTTTCTATAATAGCCCAAAGAGACCTGATCTCCCCATTGTGGACGGATATTGGGGTCACTGAGTTTCCAGATATCTGTAGGTGCAATGGCGGCATTATTGGTGATGAGGTGGATGAATTGCCTTCCTGTATTATACCCGGCTTTCAGAGAAGAGATGTTGTTCAATATGTACCTGCCTGAAATCCTGAATTCAGGGCCATGATAGGTATTGATGGTCTTTCCAGCGGAAAATGATCTTTCTCGAATGAGCGTTGTTGGGGAAATAGGGAGCCCTGATTCGTATTCTCTGGAACTATTCGGTCCAATGAAACTGTAAAAGGCGTACCTCATGCCATAGTTGACGGTTAGATTGTCGTTCAACTCGAAATTGTCACCAATGAAGAATGAAGATTCCCAAGCCTGCTCCTGATTGACAGTTTCCGGAACTACGATTGACTCGGGACCAGAAGGTCTTATATGACCGGGCTGTAGCTGGTAATTAATGGCGTGAATGCCAAAATTCAGCTTATGTCTGGGGTCGTATTCATAAGAGAAGTTAGCTTTTGCAAATTGCTGTCGGATCTGATAACCAAAGTCATAAGCATTACTTGCATTGTCCCTTCCCTCTATTCCAAATTGATAGGTGTCCTGTCCTACCACCAATTCCGCTTCCATTTTTTCATTGAAATAATGTGTCCATCCCAGGTTGAAATTTTGGTTTTGGTAGTTGAAGGTAGTGTCTCGGTCAAATCTAAAATTGTCGCTACTGTTGTAGATATTCAGACGAAGGTTGTTTTTATTATTGATCTGATGGGCCAGACTGAAATTGAGGTCATAAAAGGCAGCTCTGCCATTTTTAAAATCAGTGTTTTCTTCCAGTAAATTCAACAGCCAATTAGAGTAAGTAGATCTGCCTCCGAGGATGAAACTTGTATTTTCTCCTATTGGACCTTCTATGGTCATTCTGCCGGTCAAAAGTCCTATCCCTCCTGAAACTTTGATTTTTTCTTTATTTCCATACTTGCCCTGAACATCCAAAACAGAGGATAACCGACCTCCGAATTTGACAGGAATCCCTGCTTTATAGAGTTCCACAGATTCTACCATGTCCGGATTAAATGCCGAAAATAATCCAAATAAGTGGGAAGGGTTAAAGATTGTAGCATGATTGAAAAGGATGAGGTTTTGGTCTGCTGCACCACCTCTTACATTGAAGCCAACAGAAGCTTCGCCAACAGTCTGCACACCTGGCAATGTCAGAATGGAGCGTATAATATCCACCTCTCCCAAGACTGCAGGGATTTTTTTCATTGACTGAATATTGAGTTTTTGAACACCCATTTCCGGTCTGGAAATATTGGACATCCGCTCAGAATTGACAGTCACCTCAGATAGGGAAATGATATTCTCTTCAATAGCAATGTCCAAGATGCCATTTCCCTGTAAATTCACCTGTCTTTGTTCAATAAAGCCGCCAAGATTTTGGATAAAAAGTGTGTGCCTACCCACAGGCAGCGTGATGTCATATTCTCCGTTTTCATTGGCAATAGCACGGGTATAATTTACTCTTTCAAATATGACGGCTCCAAAAACAGGATTGCCTGTTTCCAATCCTGTTATTTTACCTTGAAGCCTAACTTCTTTTTGATTGGTGTTGGAGCCTATTACATAGAGTTTGTTTCTGGAATATTCTCTTTCGACATCGCTCATTCGTGCAGTCCCCCTTTCTTCTGAAGTTGAACCTGAAGCTTCAAAAAATGAAGGAGAAAGGTTGAGATCAAGTGCGGAATTCTTGGTGATGAATACGCGCTTACGGTGATCTATGCTGAATTTCAGGTCAGTATTTTCAAATATTGAGGAAAGAACTTGAGTGAGTGTATTGTCTTTTGCACTTATATTGACCTGAATATCTTGTATATCCTCCTGAATGAAATAGAAGGTGTAGCCATGAGAGTTTTCTATCAATTGTGCAAAGCGATTAAAAGTGATGCCCGGGTAAAGCCCTGAAATCTTTTCATCTTTAGGACTCTCCGTTTGAGAAATGCCATGCATTGAATAAATGCAAAAAAACAAAAAGAAGAGGACTGATTTTATCTTCATGGCAAAGCGTTGTTAAAAGTAGTGGCCAAGAAAATCAGGTAATCTTTTTTGTCTGCTTTGAAATTCAGCCTATTGCTCCGTAATAAATTCTTTATTGTTTTTTTCTCTAGATCCAAAAACTGAAATGCTTGTTTTTTTCTGAAAACCTGAATGATTTCTCCATCTTTCTCCAGAAAATAATCGGCTTTTTGGTAAAATTCTGCACTGTAGATGCTGACTTCCCTTTTAGGTTTGGTGAGTTTGCGATGCTTGATCAAAACCTGAGCTTTCCCGGTCAAAGCAAGTTCATACATGCCGTTTCCTTGATGGGGATAAGCAGGATTATCGGCAATTCTGATAAAAGTTTTTGGTATGGGATAAAGTAGAGTAAAAGATTCAATTTTGTCCGCTCTGATCAGAATTTTCTGCTTATGGATTGGCTGGAAAGTCAAAATCTCATCTTTCCATATGTTGTATAAAAGAGGGACATCTGTGTAGGTCAACCCGTTAATGGTGATTTTTCCATTTTCGAAGTTTTTACTTTCAAAATAGGGGTGGCCTTCAAATTCTTTTGGAGGATCTACAAAGTAGCCCCCACTGACGATTTCTTGATCCATCGGAATGACAGTTCTGTATTCCTGCTCCAATTGTTGCGTATAGGAGGATAAGATGATGCAGAATTGTAGACAGAAGATAAAAAATATGGTTTTCATAGGTTTGGTCGGAATTTTCAAAATTCCTTTGATAAGGTAATAAAATTCTTAGTTGATTGGGCTGATGATGCCAAATTTTATATAAATGGTTGATTTGTCTTCCCTCAAACATTTACATTTAAGCTAGGAACGACTTAATTTCTTAAACCTATTAAACATCATGAAAAATTCAAGAAGACAGGCACTGAAAGCCATTGGACTTGGAGCTGGAGCCCTGATGACTCCTCAATTGCTGAAAGCCAGCGATTCAAAAGTTGAGTCTAAGTTTTCTTTTTGCCTGAATACCAGTACCATTATGGGGCAGCAGCCTAGTCTGAAAGGTTATCTGGAAATAGCCGCCCGTGCAGGATATGATGGAGTGGAATTATGGATTCGGGATCTTCAGGAATATCTCAATGCAGGAAATTCTATTGACAGCTTAAGAAAACTTATCACTGATAGCGGGCTGAAATTTGAAAATGCAATAGGTTTTGCTCCCTGGATGGTCGATGATGATTCCAAGAGGAAGGCAGGGTTTGAACAGATGGGAAAAGAGATGGAGCTTTTGGCTGCTCTAGGATGTAAGCGGGTAGCTGCTCCGGCTTATGGTGTTGATGCACCTTTGGATCTTTTCAAGGCGGGAGAGCGGTATAAGGCTTTATTGGATTTGGGAAGAAAGACAGGAGTAATGCCTCAATTGGAGTTTTGGGGGGCATTTCCTTTTTTTCATCACTTGGGTCAGGCTTTGATGGTGGCTGCAGCAGCCAATGATCCCGACGCCAGAATACTGCCTGATGTTTATCACCTTTTTAGAGGCAATTCAGGGTATGATGGACTCAAAATGCTCAGTGGGGAGTTGATAGAAGTGTTTCATATGAATGATTTTGTGCATCATATTCCAAGGGAAGAACAGCAGGATAAAGACAGGGTCTATCCTGGTGACGGCGATGCGCCAATGCTTCAGATTTTAAAGGATCTGAATAATATGGGCGGCAACAAAGTGTTGTCCTTGGAATTGTTCAATCAGGAATATTGGAAAATGGATCCATTGACCGTGGCTAAAACAGGGTTGGAAAAAATGAAAACTTTGGTATCTAAAGTTTGATTGTAATTTCCGGTGATGGTATTAGGAAAAAATCAATGCATAAAGTGTCACTGTAACAAAAGCCAAAACCGGGCCCAATAAGATCATTAGCAAGCCTCCAGGCCTGAAACTTTTTTGTTCTACCATGCCAGTGGAAAAGGAAATGGCATTAGAAGGAGTGGACACAGGAAGTAACAATGCGGAAGAGCAGCTCAGTGCCACAATCAAAGGCACAGCAAAGCCCCAAATCCCTGGTAAGGACAGTCCTAAGGGAACCAATATCGATGCCGCTGCTGTATTACTCATAATATTGGAGATCAAGACAGCAATGATGGAAAATACAATGGCAACACCCACAAAAGGGATAGGGAGTTTTGAAATCTGATCCATGATGATGTCAGTAAGTCCTACATCCACCATGGCTATTCCTAATGCCAATCCACCCGCCACTAACATCAGTGTGTCCCAAGGTAATCTTCGGACATCCTCGGCTTTGATGACTTGAAACAATGTTAAAAGAACAATTGGAATTGCGGATGTGGCAGCAATAGGAATCCCATGAATAGGTTCGGTTAGCCACATGGACACAGTGACAAATAGAGTGAAAATGACGGCATTTCTTTCAAACCCCGGTTTGGCCCCTGATTTACTAAGAATGTCTGATAAGTCGAGTTTGACATCGTCTAGATGAAGCTTTTTTGTCAGAAATTTCCAGAATATGAAAATTGAAATAAAGGCAGTTGGTATGCCAAATATCATCCAATCAATAAAAGTGATGTTGATACCTTTTTCCTGTAGTGCACCGACAGCAATAGCGTTAGGGGTACTGCCGATAATTGTTCCCATTCCACCTAATGTGGCTGCGGCAGGAATCCCGACCAAAAGGGCTTTGGTATATTCTGAATCTTTCCCCATTAATCTGGCCAAAGGTAAAATGGAAGAAATCATCATAGCAGTGGTGGCTGTATTGGACATGACCATACTGGCAACGGCTGTAGTCATCATCAGACCCAGTAACAGCTTGTTGGGGTCTGTTCCGAATTTATCGAGCGTAAATTTAAACAGTGACCTGTCCAGGGAAACAATGCTCATGCCTTCTGCAAGAAAAAAACCACCTAGGAGAAGCCAGATCACATTACTGGTCCAAGTGCCCAGGTACATTTCTACAGGGGTTTTATATTCCTCTTCCAAAATAAAATCTGTCCCAAAGCCTAGTAGCAGGCCTGCAATAATGAAAATGCCAACCGCAAAAGGGGGAATGGCTTCAGTAACCCAAAGTCCAATAGCTAAAATGCTAAGGAAAAACACATAGTTTACCTCTTCTGTGTATTCCATGCCTCTGAAAATTGAAGAGATGAAAAGGGCTAAGATAAAATTACCGGTGAAGGTAGAAGTAGCCCAAATCCAACCATATTTCAATTGTTTGTACAGACGGATAGAAGCGCGTCTGGAATCGTTGTAAGCCATAAAAATTGATTTCTGATGAAAACCTTAGGTAAAGTTAAGAAAAACTGGTGTGGTTTGATATTGTGTTCGCAATTTTTAAATGAAAATTATTATTGACAATTGGTGACAAAAATTTTAATTCAAAATTTAATATTATTAGTTTTATACAGTATTCAAAAGGATCATTAATAAAAATTTGACATTATGTGGATAGCTTCGAAGTCCGGTTTTGTTTCTGTTGTACAGCATTTTGAAAAAAAGGACATGCTCTTGGTCAGGGCCAGAGTCAGAAAAGATTTACAATCTCTTTTTGATAATAAAAGAATTTTTTATCTGGAGGATGCCGACTACCAGTTCAGGGTTGAAGTCAGCAAACAGGAGTTTGCGGAAATCATGGTCAATCAGATCAAGGATATTGATTATCCTAATTTTAAAAATCACATTGCTGCACAAGGCGAACAGTCAGATAAGCTTAGGGCCTACCATGACATTTGGAGGACCATGTGGCAATACGGAAAGGAAAGAAGTACAGGAATTAATAAATAATAGAATATGGAAAAGAATATTTTTGACGCAATTGAATTTGCGGCACAAGCCCATCGTGGACATTTTAGAAAGGCCACTCAAATACCTTACATCAGCCATTTGACCAACGTTATGAAAGTTTTGCTGGAATACGGGTATCCAGAGCAAGTAGCTATGGCAGGTTTGCTGCATGATGTAGTAGAAGACACAGCAGTCAAGATTGAGGAGGTGGAAAGAGTGTTTGGTAATGAAGTGACTGTTTTGGTGAAAGGAGCTACTGAGCCGCATAAGTTGCACTTGGAGGAAGGAGAGATAGAGGCGCCTTGGTTAGAACGGAAGATGCATACACTCGATTATTTAAAAAAAGAAGCCTCAGAGAATATTCTAGCTGTGTCTTGTGCTGATAAATTGGATAATATCAGATCCATACAGGCAGATCTTCAAAAAGTAGGAGAAGATGTCTGGTCTCGCTTTAATGCACCTTATGAAAGTCAGAAATGGTATTATACTGGTTTGGCAATGGCTTTGGTAAGCAGGCAAAAGGATTTTGGCAGTCGGTATAAGGCTTTGACGGATAAGTTTGAAGCAACCACAAAAGCTGTTTTTCAGTGATAGTTTTTTTCCATTGAGATAACAATTTGTGACCTTAAGTAAAACTGAAACAACTGCAAACAGACAGTAAACTGGAGCAGATTTTCCAAGCTTTGGAAAATGATACCAAATCCGCTCAGGGCATCTTCTTTGAAGGACAGTTGTTTGATGCTCATGTTTTAACATAAGATCTGGTCAAAAAGGCCTAGAAATCCATCGTGCTCTTGGATAATTATGTAGATGAAACAATGCTGATACTTCCCAGCAAAAGGGGAAAAGGTGTCAACTGTATTGTGTATACACGCATTAAGCCTGTTTAGCACAAAGTCTTGGAGAAACATAACAAAAAATACGAACCTATCAGCCTTAAGGAAAACAAAGGTTGCCATTACCGCTTTTTGATCTTGGACGATCAGGAACTGTATCATATCGGAGTATCCCTGAAAGATCTTGGTAATAAGTGTTTTGCCTTTTCCAGAATGGATGACTTTTTAGCTGAAGTACGAGTGGAATTGTTGAATGGTTAGGCAAAAAAAAACGCAAAAACCCCTTCAAAATTGCTTCTGAAGGGGTTTTCTGTACCCAGGGCCGGAGTTCCCGATAGTCATCGGGATGAACTTCTCCTCCGGCCAAAGCCATAAAAAATGGTCCAACTTGTTAAAGAAGGACCTTTTTTATTCTAAGTACCCAGGGCCGGAGTCGAACCGGCACGAGTGTAACCTCATTGGTGTTTGAGACCAACGCGTCTACCAATTCCGCCACCTGGGCATTTCAATTTCCCACGTTCCTTGCTGAACGGGATGCAAATATGAAAACTATTTTTTTTCTGTGCAAGTGCCCTTAAGGCAGTTCATCAATTTTTTTTGCGGAAAATGCCGTCGGTTTGTCAGCAAACAATGTTTTGGTATAGCTCCAAACACTTTTAAATAATTCAGAATCACGGTATTGGTTCAAAGCCTCTTCTGAGTCCCAAAAACTGTATGTCATGAAAATATTTTTAAAATTTTCATCCTGCCACAATTCCAAATGTCTGCATCCTGGAAAATTCCGGATTTTTTCCTTGTTCTGATTAAAGTTTTCCAGAAAAGCTTTCACCTTGTCTTCCTGAAACGCCATTCTCACTACCCTTGTCAGCATTAGCTTTCTATTTCAAAATTGATAAATATCGGACTGTCATGTCTCAGACCCAAAAGATCTGCGCCATGCCCATGGTTGATGCCTATTTCCAGCAAGCCTAAACTGTTGAAGAAAGCAAAACAGTCACCCGGTTCTACCTGATCGTAGGAGTTGTTGAGTTTGGTGAGACTTTCCCTGCTGAATTCAATAGTGAACCTTCCAGGGTTCAGGGTGTCGAAAACATCTTTGGTGATGTTGGTGATCAGATTACCATAGTTATCCACCCTGACTACATGGCCCAAAATTTGTTTTTTGGTAGCCTTGAAATTCCTTGGGATCATCTTTTTGATCGAAGCCAATGGCCCTCCAAAATCATGAATGGCCGCTCCTGAAGCTACTTTTGCCGCTATCGGAGCCAGGATATCCTTTGTAGGGAATGTGCTGTTGTGAACATGAATGTCCGCAAATTTCACGATGATTCCCGGCTCATAATCTGTTAACAAGCTCAAGACGCCATTATTAGGCCCTAGAAAGATATGCTCCTCCAACTTGATGCCTATAAAGCCATCAGTCATGTTGCTGGTGCTGTTCATGGCGACCAGGTGAACAGTTCCTTTGGGAAATTCCTTGTAGACAGATTTTAATATGAATGCAGCATGCGCTACATCATAATTTTCAATCTTATGGGTGATGTCTACAATATTGAGTTGGGGGTTGATGGATAACATCTTGGCTTTTACTGCCGGTACATAATAATCGCAGTCTCCAAAATCCGAAGTGAATGTTATCAATGCCATATGAGCAAGTCCGTTAAATTTTTTCTATTTTTGTGATAGGTGTGAACAAAAATAGAAATTTATTCTTTACACCACAGGAACAAATCACAATTCAAAGATATCAACTTGGTAGAGAAAGTAATTACTTTAGAAAATATCCCACTACTTGATTTTTTAGGGTCAGGAAATGAAAATATAAAGCAGATTGCGGCCGCATTTCCTCAAAGTAAAATAGTGTCAAGAGGAAATGAAATCCGTATTCAGGGCAGGGCTCCTGAAATCCTCCGGATCAACGATCTTCTGAATATGCTGTTGCAGCATTTTCACCGTTTTGGTCATATTACTCCAGATAATATCAAGGATTATATCGCCCTCGAAGGTGCTCCTTTTGAGGAAAACCAAAAAAATGATGTCATCATCTATGGCAACAAAGGGCTGGTGGTCAAACCTAAATCTGCGAACCAGCGAAAACTTGTTGAGGCAGCATTTAAAAACGATCTTGTTTTTGCTCTTGGTCCAGCAGGTACGGGAAAAACCTATATCGCAGTTGCGCTTGCGGTGAGGGCCCTGAAAAACAGAGAGGTCAAAAGAATTATCATCACCCGTCCGGCTGTGGAGGCAGGTGAGAACCTCGGATTTCTTCCTGGAGACCTTCAGGAAAAGTTAGATCCTTATTTGAGACCTATTTATGATGCCCTGAGTGATATGGTCCCTTCAGAGAAATTGAAATTTTATCAGGAGACCAGAGTAATTGAAATTGCTCCTTTGGCTTATATGAGGGGAAGAACCCTACATGATGCCTTCGTGCTTTTGGATGAAGCGCAAAACACCACCAGTGAACAAATCAAAATGTTTCTGACCAGGATGGGGCCAAACTCCAAAGTGATCATTACGGGTGACCAAACCCAGGTAGATTTACCAAAAAGGCAAAAATCCGGACTCAATGAGGCTTTGAGGATACTCAAGGATGTCAAAGGAATAGGTTTTGTGCATTTGAGCGGTAAAGATGTTATCCGTCATAAATTGGTCAAGTCAATTATTGAAGCATACGATAAAAATGAATCCCAAAAAGAAGTAAGACGAGATGAAAATCAAAGTGGAAAAGGTGCTGACGAAGGAACAGCTTGATGCTGTTTTTAAGATCAGAGAAGAAGTTTTTGTAATTGAGCAGGAGGTTGATCCTGCCGAAGAATATGATGAATTTGAAGATACCTCTATTCATTTTCTGGCAAGTTTAGAAGGATCTCCTGCAGGTACAGCAAGGTGGAGATTCACCGATAAGGGGGTAAAATTGGAGCGCTTTGCAGTACTGAAGCCAATGAGGGGGAAAGGTGTGGGGCAAGCTTTAGTGAAAGCGGTCGTAGATGATATTGCAGCAAATCCTGATACCAAGGGTAAAAAGCTTTACATGCATGCCCAATTGGACGCCATGCCATTATATGCAAAGTTTGGATTTACGCAGGTGGGAGATATGTTTGAAGAATGCAATATCCTTCATTACAAAATGGAACTATATTTGTGAGTAAATCAAGAATTGAATTCGTTTTTAAAATTATCAAACTATGAAAAAACTATTATTTACACTGACCGCGATTGTTTTGTTTAACTTTTCTTCTTTTGCCCAGTCATTGGAAGATCCAAAAGGAGAGGTGAGGTTGAATTTTCTGAACACCATTATTATCGGTTCAGTTGAGGTTGGCTATGAGCATTTTATAAGCAGTGATCAATCTATTGGTCTAGAACTCCATTTCAATGACAGGTTTAATTACAAATCTACTTCTGGAGATAAGGATTTCTCGGCCACAGCTTTCTTGTTGTCCTACAACTTCTATTTTGCCGGCGATGAAAACGGAAAGCTACATATTTCCCCTTTCTTCAAATACAGAACAGGAGATTATAGCGATACGTTAGATGGCGCTCCAAGAAACGTAAACCTTGATAGCGGTTATTTAGGATTAACGGGAGGATACCGATGGAACTTTAATAATTTTGCTTTTGGGCCATTTGTATCCGTAGCCAGAGGATTTAGCCAAGAAGTAAATGATGTTTTCAATGCTGTGGAATTTAAAGCAGGTTTGAATGTAGGTTATAGGTTCTGATAAACTTATCCGTTTATTTTAATCATGAAGGGGTCTTTTAATACCCCTTTTTGTTTTTCTTTAGGTAAATTTGTTTAAACCTTTTCAGAGATGCGTTTTGACGAATTTCCATTTTTGCGTTATGTCATCTTTTTTGTTTTGGGTATCTTGTTGTATCCTGCTTTTCTTGATTTTATATCCACACGATGGATTAAGCTTGCTTTGCTTACAGTTTTTTTGATGTATCTAATTTTGATGCTGGTCAATCATCGATCTAGATCAAATAATATTCGAGCAGTCCTACCCATTCTGGCTTATAGTCAAATAATCCTTTTTGGAGTGCTGTTTACTTTTGAAAGAGATATTGGAAAAAAACCTCATCATATTATGCATCTTGATAAAAATATCAAAGGCTATTTGGCTTTGGTACTGGCAAATGATGAGGAAAAACCAAATTCTTTTGCCAATACGGTATCGGTTAAGGCTGTATATGATGGAGAAAAGCTTGTCGCAAGTAAGGGGGAGATATTGATTTATCACCGTGCCCAATCAAAACTAGAGCCTGGTGAATTATTGTGGATTCCAGGAAGCCCACAGGCCATTTCTAAACCTAATAATCCATTTGAATTTGATTACGCTAAATTTATGCTTAGGCAACAAATTAGCCATCAACATTTTATCGCAGATAAGTTTGAAACCATCGGCTTTGTCAAAGAAATCCCAATTTCTGCTTTTTTTATGAAATTGAGGGGAGGAATCATGGAACAGATTGATTCTATGATTTTGGACCATCAGGCCAATCAAATAGCCAAAGCATTGTTGTTGGGACAGAAGAAAAGTTTGGATAAAGAGGTCAGTGAGGCATATGCCACCGCAGGGGCCATGCACGTATTGGCAGTTTCAGGTCTGCATGTAGGTATTATTTATGGCTTCTTTTTCATGTTCGTCAAGCCATATAGGCTTTCTGTCGTAAAAAGGGCAATCTATTTATCAGGGCTTATTTTATTGATTTGGTCTTATGCAATGTTGACAGGTATGTCTCCTTCAGTGATGCGGGCAGCGACTATGTTTTCTATAATGGCCTTGGCTCAAATGAAATCCAGAAGCCCTTCTATTTTCAATGCCATTGCGCTTTCAGCTTTTATTCTATTGCTCTTTGATCCATTTTTGATTTATGCAGTGGGGTTTCAGTTGTCCTATGCAGCTCTTTTTGGAATTCTGATTATTCAGCCGATTTTGGTTCGTCTATGGTTGCCGAAAAACAGTATTTTGGAATATGCTTGGCAGATCAGCACTGTCGGGATAGCTGCCCAATTGGCTACTTTTCCAATTTCGGTTTATTATTTTCAGGTGTTTCCGGTTTACTTCATACTCTCTAATCTTGTTGCCATACCTGGAGCATTTTTAATCATGTCCTTTGGGGTTCCATTTATGCTTTTGTCAAAAATCCCATTTTTGGGAGCGGGCTTGGCCTGGATATCTGAAAAACTGATCATCATGGTGAATACTTTGATTTTCTGGGTTCAGGATTTGCCTTTTTCCAGAATCTCGGAGATTTATGTGTCATCAAAGTTTGTGTGGTTTTATGTCCTTGTTTTAGGAGCCATTTTGATCTTGATATATTACCCCAATAGAAAGCTGTTATATGCCTTGACCGCATTTGTGACAGGGCTAATCCTTTTGAGGCCTTTAGAATTTTTATTCAATTCGGGTCAAAAGCAGCTCGTCTTTTATGGTCTGGAGAAGGGCATGTCCATTGATTACTTTGATGGTAGAAATTTATTCAGTTTTGATGACCTGTCAGATTCGGACAAAATGTTTAAAGTCCAACCCTATCGAGCAAGGCTCAAAGCAAGCATTAACTATCCACTTTATGCCTTCCACTTGGGAGATACCTTATTAGTATTACTGCCGGAAGGAGGGGCTGTCCAACTTGCCAAAAGCGAATTGAACTTTGAAGGGATTGGCCGGACAGCAAAGTTGTTGAGTTGGGACAATGGAAAATGGAACGAGGTGTCCAGGGAATCAAATATTGCTGTTAATGGCAATGCTTATAAATTGGTCTTTGACTGAATTGTTGAAGTATCCAAATGAAAGAAACTTTAATACCTTAAGAGACGTGGACAAATCATATTATCTGATGTTATTTTTGGAAGAGCAATGCGCGAAGTCTATCTTTCAATTGACATCAAGAGAAGAGTAACTAAGTTTGAAAATATGAACCAACCCATTATAACTTACAAAAAGGACAGGATCGGGTATCTGGAAATGAACCGACCTGAAAAAAGAAACGCGCTGAATGCAGAAATGGTTGAAGCCCTCAAATCGGCTATTGCTCAATTTGAAGAGGATGATGAAGTAAAGGTAATGGTCATTAAAGCAGCAGGAAAGGTGTTTTGTTCCGGTGCAGATCTGGCTTACCTTCAATCCTTGCAGATCAATACCTATGAAGAAAATCTGGAAGACAGCAGGAAGCTTAAGGAACTGTTTTACAAAATATACACTTCTCCGAAAGTCATTATTGCACAGATTCAGGGTCATGCTATAGCTGGAGGATGTGGTTTGGCGACAGTGTGCGATTTTTCCTTTTCGGTTCCGGAAGCAAAGTTTGGTTATACAGAGGTCAAAATCGGTTTTATTCCGGCAATTGTGAAGGTATTTTTGATCAGGAAAATCGGAGAAGGCAAAGCCAAGCAGCTTTTGTTAGACGGAGACCTGATCACATCCCAGGAGGCTAGACAATTGGGTCTGATCAACTGGATTGCAGATGCTGACGTACTTGAGGAAAAAGTATATAACTACGCACAGAAGCTGATCCTTCAGAATTCTGCTCAATCTATGGCCCTTACCAAGGAAATGATCGGTAGGGTACAGGAAAAAACGCTCGAGGAAGGTCTGGAATATGCGGCAGCCATGAATGCCAAAGCAAGGGGTACCAATGATTGCCAAAAAGGGATCGCAGCATTTTTGAATAAGGAAACTATCAACTGGTAAATTGAAAGCTCAGGCCTATCATATCCTTCAAACCGTCTTTGGCTATAGCGAATTTCGCCCGGCCCAGCTGGATATTGTGATGACCGTATTGGAGGGTAAGGATTGCTTGGCTTTACTTCCTACAGGAGGAGGGAAGTCCATTTGTTTCCAGGTGCCTGCCTTGGCAATGGATGGGATCTGCATTGTTGTCAGTCCCCTAATTGCTCTGATGAAGGATCAAGTAGACAATTTGCGAAGAAGAGGTGTGTTGGCTGCGGCTATTTACTCAGGAATGGGCAAAAGGGAAATTGATACCACTTTGGATAATTGTATATATGGCAATTATAAGTTTCTCTATGTCTCACCTGAACGTCTCAAAACAGAAATATTTATTGAGCGCTTTAAAAAGATGAAAGTCAACCTGATAGCGGTGGATGAGGCTCATTGTATCTCCCAATGGGGATATGATTTCCGTCCACCTTATCTTGAAATTGCCAATATCAGGGAATATCATCCCGATGTACCCTGCATGGCTTTGACAGCCTCAGCAACCCTTCAGGTCAAGGAAGATATCATATCAAAACTTTCTCTTAAAGATCCAGGAGTTTTTGTCCGGTCCTTCACCAGAAAAAATCTGAGTTACTCGGTCAGGTTGGTGGAAAATAAGTTAGAGAAAGCGCAAGATATTTTAGCCAAAGTGCCTGGTCCTGCTATCGTGTATGTACGGAACAGAAAGGGTACGAAAGAAATTGCTGCTGTTTTGAACAGGATGGGAATTTCTGCTACATTTTACCATGCAGGTTTGGATAATGCCACGAGGGAGTCCCGTCAGCAGGAATGGAAAAAAAATAAAATCAGGGTCATGGTAGCGACCAATGCTTTTGGGATGGGCATAGATAAGCCTGATGTTAGGTTGGTGGTGCATCTGGATTTGCCAGAAAATCTTGAAAATTATTATCAGGAAGCAGGAAGGGCAGGAAGAGATGAACTGAAGGCCTTTGCTGTTTTACTTACCAATGAACAGGATCTGAAAGTTTTGGAAGAAAGGGCTGCCTTGGCTTATCCTCCGATTGATTTTCTGAAAAAAGTCTATCAAAGTTTGGCCAATTATTACCGGATGGCAGTTGGAAGTGGATTTATGGTGAGTTTTGATTTTGATATAGGAAGCTTCACTTCTACGTACAATATAGATGTCATGATGACCTATAATGCCCTCAAGGTATTGCAGGAAGAGGATTTGTTGGAGTTAAATGAAAGTTTTTACAACCCTTCGACCATTCATTTTTTGGTCAATCAAAGCAAACTGTATGAGTTTCAGATTGCCAATGCTAAATTAGATCCGCTGATCAAGGTTTTACTCAGATCCTATGGAGGTGAGCTTTTTACAGAGTACCTGAAAGTTCAGGAAGCCAAACTGGCCAAGACGATGAACTTACCTGAGTCTGAATTGATCAAAATGCTAGAATATCTGGACCAGGTTGGTGTTCTGGCATACAATAATAGGAAAGATCAGCCTCAGGTTACCTTTTTGACAGAGCGACACGATGCAGGCAAGCTTCCTCTTAATCAAAAAAGAATTGGGGAAAGAAGACAAAATGCCGTGTCAAAAGCTGCGTCTATGGTTACTTATGTGAAGAATGACAAACTTTGCAGGGCCAATCAGATTTCCGCTTATTTCGGAGAGGAGAGCGATCATTTTTGTGGGATATGCGATGTATGTGTTGAAAACAAAAAAAAAGGCTCAAGTGACCAATCTGCGATAAAAGAAAAAATTATTCAAACTTTAACAGCTGGGAATCAGTTTTCCCTACAGACTATTCAGGAAGTTCCTGGATTGAACAATGACCTCAAGACCGTCGAATTACTTCGGGAATTGGAAGATGAGGGTCTGATTGTGTCAGAACCCAGCGGTATATATAAACTTAAGCATTGATGGCTTCATTCATAGATGATGTACTGGGGAAATTATTCCCCAAAAAGTCCAGACCAATTCAAATCAAGGAGAATTTTATACAATCTGATTCCGAAAAGGAAATCAGTGAACAGTGGGAATTCACTAAAGAAGGGACTTCATTATTAAAATTGGTGGCCAAAAATTATCATTTCAAAAAATCAGGGATTAATAGCCACCCTGAGGTACATATTCTCAATTCTCCTTATGCTAATGGATTTGCGGTATCTTATGATTCTCCCTTTAATGAAAAAACTTTTTCCCATATTTTCTTTGCTTTTGGCAAGCGAGTATTAGATTTGGGATATCATCGCGTCAGTTTGGATAGGAAGATTGAAGAAATCAATGATCAGGTCAAAATGACGGAAAAACAATATTTCAAGCCACCTCTGAGCCATGTGGATCTTTCAGAAAAGATCAATCAGCTTTACGGTAATATCAGTATTGAAAAGGTGAGCATTGACGATAAGCCCAGTTTTATTAAGGTTTTGGTCACAGTATATTCAGACCGATTATATCTGGATGCGAAGCCATTTGATGAGTTTATCGATGAATTGTTTGAAACTAACCCATGATGAATAGACAATCCTTAAGATCAAGTTTAGAAAATTATAGGACGCCATTTGAGGAAGAGGCTTCTTTCAAGAAAGACTTTATTGACTTAACTTTTGATGATCTGGCCTTTGTCAGGGAAAGACTGGCCGGTCATTTTACAGGTTCGGCTTGGATAGTCAACAAAAGGAGGACCCATACTTTATTGACCTTGCACCGAAAACTTAACCGTTGGTTACAGTTGGGAGGTCATGCGGATGGCAATGAAAATCTCCTTGAAGTGGCCATGAATGAAGCCAGAGAAGAAAGCGGATTGACTTCTTTGCGGTTTGTGGATTCCGGTATTTTTGATATCGATAGACACGTCATTCCCGCCAAAGGAGATGTTCCTGAGCATTTTCATTATGATGTCAGGTTTCTGATTGAAGCTGAGATGAATGAACCCTTAGTGATTTCGGAAGAAAGTCATGACCTTGCGTGGATACCCTTTGACTCGGTTCAGGATTTGGTGGGTTCCAATGCTTCAATTTTGAGGATGTTGGAAAAAACAAGTAAATCAGAAATTTTGCTTTGAAGCAAATTAATAAAATGAACAAATATCAATCGGAGGAAGTGAAAGCCTCCTTTTCTTTTTCTTTACCGATACAGGTTCGTTTTTCAGATATAGATGGGTATATGCATGTGAATAATGGCATATATTTTAATTATTTGGAACATGGCAGGGCGGCGTTTTTGTATCAGGCTTGCGGATGGGATGTCATGAAGGTGGGTACAGTAGTGGCCAATATCAATATCGATTACCGTTTGCCAATTCATATGCTGGACCGACCTGAGGTATTTGTGAAGTGTTCGAATATCGGTAACTCATCTTTCGTTTTGGAACAAGTGATTATGGGAGAAACTGAAAAGGGTGATCTCAGGATATTTGCTCAAGCCTCAACCACTATGGTGGCTGTTGATATGAAAACCATGAGTCCGGTCCGGATACCAGAGGAATATGCATCAAAATTGCGAGATTAATCCTCTGAAGAAGCACAAATCCTTATCTTTGTGCGAAAATTAGGAAATCGTGAGAAATAAAAGTTATTGGTTGCTCCTCTTGATCCTGCTAGGAGCTTGTAGTCCTTCGGAAGAAGAACTTTTTGATGAAGGTGTCAGGTTAATGGAGGCTTCCCAATATCAGAAAGCCATTGAATATTTTGATAGGGTAGTAGAACAGAATCCACAGAATACCTCTGCCTATAATGCCAAAGGGGTAGCACTATTTCAGCAAGCGAAATATGATGAAGCAATAGAAGCTTTCTCTTCTTCTATTGAAATTGATCCCAATTCTTACAAGCCTTACTTTAATCGTGGAAATGCTCATTTGGAGAAAAAATCATTCAAAGAAGCATTGTTGGATTATAATATGGCTAATGGATTGGATCCAAGTCAGGGAGACATTTATTACAATAGAGGCTTAGCCCTATTGGGTTTGGAAGAATATGAAGATGCTATATTTGACTTTGATGTGGTACTTCAGTCCAATCCCAATCATGCATTAGCCCAGTTTAATAAAGCAAAAGCTCAATTGGGAAACAATGACCCTGTGGCTGCTATTGAATCACTTCAGAGAACTGTTTCATTGGACAATAGAAATGGGGCGGCATTTTATCTTCTTGGCGTAACACAAATGAGTGCTTTTGGGCAAAAAGAAGAAGGATGTCAAAATTTGAAAACAGCATTAGGCTTGGGCTTTTCTGAAGCTAAAAGCTGGATTGATGATTTTTGTCAGAACTGATGGCTTCTCTAGGGAAAGATATTGATGCGGCCAAAGCCATTCTGGAGACAGGAGAATTAGTAGGAATTCCTACCGAGACTGTTTACGGTCTCGCAGGAAATGCCCTGAATCCTGATGCTGTTGCTAAAATCTTTGCTGTTAAGAACAGACCCAGTTTTGACCCATTGATTCTACATACCTCTTCTATGGAAAGGGTTTCGGATTTTACTTTGGGGATACCTAAAGCACTTTCGATCCTTGCAGAGAAATTTTGGCCGGGTCCCTTGACCTTGCTTTTGCCTAAAAAGGATTCTGTTCCGGATTTGGTGACAAGTGGTCTGGAAACAGTAGCGGTTAGGGTACCCAATCATCCTTTGACACAAGAATTGCTTGCCAACCTTGATTTTCCATTAGCAGCACCCAGTGCGAATCCTTTTGGTTACATCAGTCCAACCAAAGCAAGCCATGTCAACGACCAACTTGGTGATAAAATCAGCTATATTCTGGATGGGGGAGATTGCGAAGTTGGACTCGAAAGTACCATTGTGGGGATGGAAGGAAATCAGGTGACCGTATATAGGTTAGGAGGGTTAGATATTAGGAAAATCGAATCTTTGGTTGGGAAAGTTCAAGTGATGGCCCATTCCAGCAGCAATCCAAAATCCCCTGGGATGTTGAAAAGTCACTATGCACCTTCCAAACCCTTTGTTTTGGGAGATTTGTCTCAACTTATAAAAATTCACCAGCAAAAGGGAACATCTTTTGCAGTATTGTCTTTTTCAGACAAATTTCCTGAGGTTTCTGACGACCATCAAATACAACTAAGTCCGGCAAAAGACCTTTCTGAGGCAGCTAAAAATCTTTTTGCTGCTATGAGAACTTTGGATAACATGGATGTTTCTGTAATTTTATCAGAGTATTTGCCGGAGGAGGGCTTGGGTAGAGCAGTTAATGATAGGTTGAGAAGAGCTTCGGTAAATGAAACTGTGTAGGTTTTGATGTCTACAGCAGTTTTTGAAAATTAATTTGGCTACAAACCTTTTAAACAATAACAACATGAACAAAAGAATCAAAAGTGTGGACAATCTAGATTTTAAAGGTAAAAGAGCCTTAATCCGGGTAGATTTTAATGTCCCATTGGATGAGCACCAAAACGTTTCTGATGATACCCGTATCAGAGCAGCAATACCGACAATTGAGAAGATTTTAAAAGATGGAGGTGCTGTAATTTTGATGTCCCACTTGGGCAGACCAAAAGATGGACCGACAGATAAATATTCTCTGAGACATGTAGTTGGTAATCTTCAACAGTTATTGGGTAAAACAGTCAAATTTGCTCCGGACTGTGTTGGTGATGAAGCCAAAAACCTCGCAGCAGGACTTCAACCTGGAGAGGTGCTTTTGTTGGAAAATCTCAGGTTTTATAAGGAAGAAGAAAAAGGAGACGAGGCATTTGCTGAGAAATTGTCAAAGCTTGGAGATATTTATGTAAATGATGCTTTCGGTACCGCCCATAGGGCACATGCCTCTACGGCAGTGATTGCTAAATTTTTCAATACTAAAGCAACTGGGTATTTGATGCTTTCGGAATTGGAGAATGCAGATAAAGTACTTGAAAATCCTGAAAGACCTTATACGGCCATTATGGGAGGTGCTAAGATTTCAGATAAAATCTTGATCATCGAGAGATTGTTGGAAAAAGTCGATAATCTGATTATCGGAGGTGGCATGTCTTATACTTTTTCCAAGGCTAAAGGAGGAACAATCGGAGACTCACTTTGTGAAGAAGATAAGTTGGATTATGTCCTTGAGCTGATGCGAAAAGCAGAAGATAAAGGGGTTAAGATCATCCTTCCATTGGATACCGTAACTTCTAGGGCATTTGCCAATGACGCAGAGCAAGGATTGGCCAAAGCAGGTGAAATTCCGGATGGCTGGATGGGATTGGACATTGGACCAGAGACCAGGAAATTATTCGCTGAAGTGATCAAATCTTCCAAGACTATCCTTTGGAATGGCCCTATGGGTGTATTTGAAATGAGCAGCTTTGTACATGGAACTGTAGCCGTGGCAGAAGCGATAGCTGAGGCAACTGAAAGAGGAGCTTTCTCCCTAATTGGAGGTGGTGATTCTGCCGCCGCAGTGAATAAATTTGGTTTTACAGATAAGGTGTCCTATGTCTCTACAGGAGGAGGTGCTTTATTGGAACATATGGAAGGAAAAGTGCTTCCAGGTGTTGCAGCTTTGATGCCCTGAACAAAGGTGATCTTATGAAGCATTGAAAAAGAAGGTCTGTTTTGGCCTTCTTTTTTGTTTTTCTGACTATGATAGACAGGTCAAAGCGCTCTTTTTGCCTGATCATGAAAGATTTGGCGTAATTCAATTGTTCTTATTGCTCAAATTAGTATTTTTAAAATTGGTTTTCGGTTATCAAGAAGCACTACTTCACCGTGTACAAGTTTGATTTCATGTTAGCGTTCAACTTTTGAAGATGTTATGAACAAAGTTTTAATTCCCTTGATTTTCTTGGCTTTATTCACCTCTGCTTGCGTGGAGGTCGAAGAGATTAGTGGTGGCTGTGAGGTTTATCTGAAAAGAGCAGATGGATCCACTTGGTTCTATGAAATCAAGGAAGACGTAAGAAGAAATAAGGATACAGGTGTTTTTACTTATCGTGACGAAAACGGAAAGCTTTGGTCAATCAATCAGGATGAAGAAGGGAAATGGTGGTCAAAAAGTACTGAAGAAAATCCTGTAGAAGTTGAAAGAATTGTTTGTGGAGAGAAGGTCTATTTAGAAGAAGAACAAGAAGAGGCCGGGTAATGTAGGTCTCCCGGCCTAATCATATTTTAAATTACTTTTTATACTTGGAAGTTCGATTGTCCTGAATCACCCCACTCCAGTTCATACCAAAAGCAAAATCATAAACATTTCCCATTTCATCGATATGGCATTTCATATCATGCGCCACATCTTCAAATTGTTCTTCCACAGTTTTCATATTTGCAGGCATTTGTATTGGTAATAAGGCTGAAGGCTCAGTTCTTCCGGAGAGAATGTCCAGAATTGCCTGGTCTTGAACACCGAAATGTAAAAGAACACTGTTTACTGAATTTTCAAACTCACTGAAGACCATAGGATTGCCTGTAGATATGATGGTGATGACAGGTTTTTCGCCCATTGCTTTTTTAGTTTCCAATATGATCTCCAATTCTTTCAGGTTCGCCGCCGTGATGGATTTGTTTTTGTAAGTTCTGTTAGTGACCTCAGGAGCGATTACAGGGTCACCTGCCGCTATACTTTTTTCCCGGGCATATTCAGCTTTATATGTGCCATATTGTAAGCTGATGGGAACATAGCCATTACCGCCTTTTTCTCTGTCTTCAGGATCATAACCAGTTCCTGATTCCGGATTACTGACAAAAACCAGTGCAAAATCAGCTTCATCCGGACTCTCAACCAAGTCAAAGTATTTCTTTGCGATTTCTAAATTAATTGCATCTACCCATTTCTCTTCAGATTTAACCCCCCACCAATTGGTAGTGGACGGAATGAATTTTTTGGGAATATATACCTTGCTTTTTTCGTTCAGTGGCAATACGTTATCCTTGTTTTTCAATAGTACGATTGATTTCAACTGGGCATCGTAGCCTTCTTTCATAAAGGAAGCATTTCCTACAATGTTTTTGGTTTCTTGAGGGTCCAAATAAGGATTTTCAAACAGTCCTGGCTGGAAAATATTTCTGAGCAACCTTACCGCAGATTGCTCAAACCTAGCTCTCATCCATGTTTCACCATGTTCCACAACCCCCATTTGATATGCTGCTAGCACGGGCTTGATATCATTGTTTCCTCCAAATTGATCAGCCCCGGCCATCAGTACTTTATAGTGTCTTTCCTCAATGGTTTTGTCTTCCATTCCCCATGGTTTGCCCATGAAAATTTCCGGTTGAGGGCCTTCATTACCTGTTACGCCCCAGTCTGTACAGATGACACCTTCATATCCGTATTTTTCTCTTAATAAATCCGTGATGATATATTTATTGTACACATTGGCTGTATTTTCTTGGTATTTGGTGTCCTGATCATAGGAAATAGTATAATATGGCATGACTGCGGTGGCTGACTTAGTCTTGCCGTTTAATTTAAATGCTCCCTCAGTAAAAGGGATCAGGTGTTCTTCAAAGTTGTTGCCGGGATAAACTGCAAATTTACCATAAGCAAAGTGCCCGTCCCTTCCTCCTTCTTCAGGCCCTCCGCTTGGCCAATGTTTGACCATTGTATTGACACTGTGAAATCCCCATCCCATGCCGATCTCATGTTCTCCTTTGGAGCTTTGAAAGCCATCTACATAAGCTCTGGCCATGTCGGCTGATAATCTTGAATCTTCACCAAATGTCCCCTTCAGTCTATTCCATCGTGGCTCCGTCCCCAAGTCAATTTGTGGAGAAAGGGCAGTAGCCAATCCCAAAGCCCTGTATTCAATGGAAGCTACTTCGCCAAATCTCTCCACTAATGAGGGGTCAAAGGTGGCAGCCAAACCCAATGATTCGGGCCACATGGAAATACTTCCCCCTGAACCTGCATTGTACTCTGTACTTGCTACAGGACCATGCCTTGGGTCAGAGCTGTTGTTGGCAGGTATTCCCAAACCCAGCCCTTCTACTAATTCCTGGGCATAATTGTTCCATTGTGCCGCAATTTCCGGACTTTCAACCCGTGTAATCAGCACATGTCGCAAATTATCTTCAGTTAGGAACTTTTTCTGCTGGTCGGATAAGGAGGATGTTGGCATACCGCTTTCATGGATGGGCTTACCTCCATAAGTTCCTGCACCGAAGCCTCCTGCTGCAGCAGGAATTGATTGGTGAGAGGAATAAAGCATTAAACCAGCGATTTGTTCTACGGACATTTTTGAAGCCAGATCTTTTGCCCTTTCATCCACTGGTAGTCTCCAGTCTTCATACTTATCCAATTGACCATTTTTATTGAGGTCTTTGAATTTCAGCCCTTCTTGATCCAAAATACTTACTCCTGAATTTTTGGAATATCCCAAATTAGGACCCATAGATTGTTTTAAGATGACTATATCACCATCCAATTGGGTTTCTGAAACAGAATTCTTTTCGCAGGAAAAAAGAAAGGCTGTACCTAATGAGACTATAATAACTGCAGTTTTACTCCTGATCATATGCTTAAATTTTTACTAATATAACCCATAATGTAAAAAACACATAATGAATTGTTTCCCATATTGAAAAAATGACTAAATTTTGGCCCTCAAAAGCAATGCGCAGACCAATCTTAAGGCATTACAGCCATTTATATGAATACTTTCCAATAGCCAATAAAAAACCAATTATATTTCCTGAAATTCAATAACCTATGATAACCAACAACAAGTTATTAAGGACCGTAATGATGGTCCTAACCTTAGTAGTGGTTTTTGCTTCATGTAATAAGAGAAGTGGGAAGCCCAAAGTGCTGGTATTCAGCAAAACTGCAGGTTTTTATCATGAATCCATACCTGATGGTATAGCTGCAATCCAAAAACTTGGTGCGGAAAATGGCTTCGAAGTAGATACGACCACCAATGCAGCATTTTTCAATGAAGAAAACCTGAAGCAGTACTCTGCAGTCATTTGGCTAAGTACCACAGGAAATGTATTGGATCATTATCAGGAAGCTGATTTTGAGAGGTATATACAGGCTGGAGGAGGCTATGTGGGCATACATGCGGCCACAGATACCGAATATGAGTGGGGTTGGTACAATAGATTGGCTGGAGGGTATTTTTCTTACCACCCAGGAATCGGAGATCCACACCCAAATGTTCAGGATGGAAAATTAAATGTTACGAATAGAGAACATCAAAGCACCCGTTTTTTACCAGAAATCTGGAACAGAAGAGATGAGTGGTATCATTTCAAGAAGTTGAACCCGGATGTCAATGTACTGATGGACATTGATGAAGACAGCTATCAACAAACCCAACCTATGGGTTATCATCCAATGGCATGGTATCATGAATACGACGGCGGAAGGGCATGGTATACTGCTGGTGGACATACCAAGGAGTCTTTTACCGAAGAATTGTTTGTGCAGCATTTGTTGGAAGGGATCAAATATGCTATAGGTGACAATAAGAAACTTGATTATTCCAAGGCTAAAACCCAGAGAGTTCCAGAGGAAAATAGATTTGAGAAAAAAACATTGGCATTGGGGGAGTTTACCGAACCTACAGAAATGACCATATTGCCAAATCTGGACATCCTCATTGCACAAAGGAGAGGTGAAGTTTTATTGTATAAAAATGGTGACACCACTGTAAGAGAGGTTGCTAAATTTGATGTGTATTGGAAAACAAATATACCTGGAGTCAATGCAGAAGAAGGACTAATGGGTATTCAAAAGGATCCTAATTTTGATAAAAATGGACATGTATTTGTTTTTTATAGTCCAACTGGAGAAAAAGAGATCAACAGACTATCCAGGTTTACTTTCAAGAATGATACCTGGGACATGTCATCCGAAAAAATTATTCTGGAACTGTATTCACAAAGAAACATTTGTTGTCATACTGGAGGGTCTATAGCTTTTGACAAGGATGGCCTGTTGTATCTTTCCACAGGAGATAACTCTACTCCATTTGACCAGGCAAACAGTAAGTTCGTCAATAGGGGGTATGCTCCTTTGGATGACCGCCCTGGGTTCGAGCAGTTTGATGCTAGAAGGAGTTCCGGTAACGCAAATGACCTGAGAGGTAAAATCATCAGAATCAAAGTAAATGAAGATGGTACTTATGATATACCTGAAGGCAATCTCTATCCTAAAGGAACAGAAGGTACAAGACCTGAGATTTATGTACAGGGAAATAGGAATCCATATAGGATTTCCATTGATCAGAAAACAGGCTTTTTGTATTGGGGAGAGGTAGGACCTGATGCCAACCCGGACAGTTTGGATACAAGGGGGCCTAGAGGCTATGATGAGGTCAACCAAGCCAGAAAAGCAGGTAATTTTGGATGGCCGTTTTTTGTGGGTGATAATTATGCCTATGTGGATTATGATTATGCTACAGGGAAGTCAGGCGCTCCTTATGATATTGCCAAGCCTGTCAATAATTCCAAAAACAATACAGGTATCCGTGAATTGCCTGCTGCACAACCTGCATTTATCTGGTACCCATATGGTGCTTCTCCTGATTTTCCTCAAGTAGGAACTGGCGGAAGGAATGCAATGGCCGGACCTGTCTACTATTCCGATATGTTCCCAAAAGACACGCGATATCCTTCTTATTATGATGGTAAGCTCTTTATTTATGACTGGGTAAGGGGTTGGATCAAAGCTGTGACGATGCAGCCAAATGGGGATTTTGATAAAATGGAACCATTTATGGCAGGAACCAAATTCAATGCCTTGATAGATATGGAAGTGGGGCCCGATGGGAAAATTTACGTGCTTGAATATGGAAATGGTTGGTTTACCAAAAACCCAGATTCAGGCTTGTTCAGAATTGATTATAATGGAGGCAACAGAACTCCAGTTGTGAATTCAATTACAGTAGATAAAACGTCAGGAGCGATTCCTTTCACAGCTACATTTGCAGCTGATGCCCAAGACCCTGAAAATGATCCTTTGACTTATACCTGGGACCTTGGGAATGGAGAAAAAATCACGACCAATGAACCCGAATTGACATATACCTTCAAGCAAATTGGAGATTATGATGTACAGGTAGAAGTAAGTGATCCTGGTAAACTTAAGGCAAAAAGCTTGATATCTTCTGTCTATGCGGGAAATATAGCACCTGAGGTGAATATCAGTATCAAAGGAAATCAGACTTTTTATTTCCCAGGTTCCCCAATCGCTTATGAAGTGAAAGTCAATGACCCTGATGATGCCAGTGCGGGCCAAGATCTTTCAACTCTATATGTTTCTGCCGATTATATTTCTGGTTTGGATCAGGCAGAAGCGTCTAAAGGGCACCTGATTATGACTGAAGCCATGGTTGGCAAAAGCCTGATCAGTTCATTGACCTGTAAGACATGTCATAAGGAAGATGAGGCATCTATTGGGCCTTCTTATGTAGAAGTAGCACGTAAATACAGGAGAAATCCAAATGGTGTTTCTTATTTGATCAACAAGATCCAAAAAGGAGGTGGTGGTGTATGGGGTGAAACAGCCATGCCTGCTAACCCAGACCTGAAAAATGATGATGCCAGCAAGGTAGTAGCCTACATCCTTTCTTTGGGAAGTAGGACAGAAGAAAGACCTTCTTTAGCAGCAACAGGTACTGTTGATCCAACTGTAGGAAAAAGCCTGAGTGAAACGGGTGTTTTTGTGCTTTCTGCCAGCTTTACAGATAAAGGAGGTGAGAATATCAAACCACTTACAGGTAATACATCAATTACTTTGAGAAACCCTGTAATCAGTACCGCAGAGGCAAAGCAACTTGACGGCTTTAGTTTGATGAGCTTCGGAGGGAGGACTTTCATGTTGATCCCTTCTTCACCAGCTTCTTTTGCGCTCAAAAATATTGACCTGACAGAAATAGGATCGTTGGTATTGATGGGAGGGGGACAGGAACCTTCCAATCAAGGTTTCAGTGTAGAGGCGCGATTAGGCAGCCCTACCGGTACTAAGATTGGAGAAGGCCAGTTTAAGGTTTCAGCTCAAGGTCAGGGTGGTCTTAACTTTGGTGTGAGCACCATAGAGGTCCATCTGAGCAATGCCCAAGCCGGAAAGTTACAGGATCTCTATTTTGTAACTAAGCCAGTGGCAGGGGATGAGCCTACGGCAGCTTTGATGTCAGTAGAATTTAAGAAAAAGTAAGTTGAATCATAAAAATCAAAAAAGGGGCTGTCCGAAAAGGGCAGCCTTTTTTATGCTGCAATTTTTTGATTTTGAAAATCTAAAGTCATGATTGGGGATTTTTGATTAGATTTTTTCCTTGACACGTATAATACTGGTCGAC
>NZ_JBHLWI010000049.1:0-40858 GCF_042432905.1 Fontibacter flavus
TATAAGGTTCAGGTTTCAATAATCACTTTTCCTAGATGTCCCACCTCTTCCCATCCTGATCCGCGGTGGCGTATAAGCCCTGCAGCGCCGATGGTACCGGTGCGCCGTGGCGCATGGGAGAGTAGACTGTCCCGGGCATCGGGATCGCCGCCACATTATTAAGATCCTCAGGAGAAATCCTGGGGATTTTGTGTTTATAGGAGAAACTAGAGATTAGAAACAAGAGGCAAGAAACAAGAAACAAGAGGTGAATGTCATGTCCTAAAATAGCTTGACAGTAATAAGTCAAACTATAAAGGAAAAAAGATGACAAAAAGTGTTCGAGAAATCAAACGGTACAGTATTAGCTTTAAGAGGCATGTAGTAGAGGAGTTGGAAAATGGCAGCTCCTATTCGGAACTTCAAAAGAAGTATGATATCAGAGGAGCTGAGACGATCCAGAAATGGGTTCGTTCCTTTGGTAGGGATCATTTGTTGAATAAAACAGTCAGGATAGAAACAGTGGACGAAAAGAGAAGACTTAAGGAACTTGAAGAAGAAAACAAAAGGCTTAAATCGGCTTTAGCTGATTCTGTTGTAGCAAACCATATGTTGGAAACACTGATCAAAGTTGCCAATGAAGAGTATAAAACGGATTTAAAAAAAAAACTTTGGCAACGGTCTGTCTCCCAGAGGAAAAAAGGGTTGAGTTTGGTGTCATGCTGCTCTTATTTTGGATACAGCAGGTCGGCGTATTATGACTGGTCAAAAAGGATGCACAGGGAGGAAGTTGAGTATGGTTTTGTGTTGGACTTGGTTCGAGAGCACAGAGTTATTCACCCTAGGATTGGTGTGAAGAAGCTTTACAGGATAATCGGGCCTGACTTGGATAGGTTAGGTATTAAGATGGGTAGGGACAAGCTCTTTTCACTACTGCGTTCAGAGGGATTACTGGTTAAGCAAAGCCGTAAATATGTTGTTACTACACAGTCATTTGTGCGGTATAGCCAGTATGAAGACCTGTTCAATGGCAAACAATGGAGCGGTGTTGATCAAGCCTGGGTTGCTGATATTACGTATATTCGAGTAGGTGACTCGTTTAGATACCTGTTTCTGATAACAGATGCATACAGCAGAAAAATAGTTGGCTGGCATTTAGGAAACACATTGGAATCAAAATGGGCTATTGAAGCACTTAAAATGGCTATTGGTCAATGTGTTGAATCCAGAGGTCTTATTCATCATTCAGACAGGGGCTTCCAATATTGCAGTAAATCCTACACAGAACTCCTGAAAAAGTCAGGGATTAAATCAAGTATGGGCGAAGCAGGGAACTGCTATGATAATGCAATGGCAGAGAGAGTTAACGGGATTCTAAAGAACGAATACCTCTTAAATAGATGCTTTGGTAGCTTACAAGAAGCATATGGAGCTGTAAAGCATGTGGTATGGGCTTATAATGAAAAACGACCGCATATGTCTTTAGAAATGGAGGTGCCAGATAAAGTTCATAAGAATTTATCAGTGTTTTCATCTCTCAAACGCAAAGATAGCCCAAGACAGAAACCTGTCAAGGCTATATGAACGTCGCTACGCGCCGGCCTTGACAGGTCTCCTTACTTGGGCTAAAGGGCATTTAAGAGGATTGAAAACAAAAGAAAAACAATGGAAAAAAGTGTCAAGTAATTTCAGGACAGGACATGGACAAAAGCTTACCTGCCTTCAGGTAGGATACAAGACTCTCAGAATTAAAACCCGCAATCCTAACCAAGGAATTTTTGATTTTGAACGTTACTGTTCTTGGTACATTGTACATGGTACATTGTTTCAACTTGTCCGCCCAGGCGGAAAGTATTTGTCACCAAATAATTTCAGCCATTACGGGGAAATGATCAGAAGGGTATTTCATACCATAATTATCTGTTAATATTCCATGACGGACTACTTTGATTTTTGGGCTTACAAAAATATGATCAATAATGCCTTCAGGAAGTTTTCCCCAATTGTAAGCATTGAATGTGCCCTGATTGCCGATGCTTGGTATCTGACTGATTAGCCTGCTATCTTTAAAATCCGAATTCTTAATGACCGTCAAATAAGCAGGGTTATCCGGTGTGACATTGAAGTCACCCATGAAAATTACAGGAAGCCCGGCTTTATTGATGCTTTTGATTTTTTGCAAAACCAATAAACTGCTTTGCTCTCTGGCCTCTTGACCTATGTGGTCATAATGGACATTAAAGACATAAAATTGTTTTTTTCCTTTTTTAGTCCTGAATTTACCCCATGTACATACACGGTTCAAGGCAGCATCCCATCCTTTGGAAGGTGCATCAGGGGTTTCCGAAAGCCAAAATGTTCCTTCCTCTAAAACCTCTAATTTTTCAGGGTTATACAATACAGCAGAAAACTCTCCTTCTTTGCCCCCTTTATCCCTTCCCACACCAATATAAGGAAAACCTAAATTGGCTTTCATTTCTTCCAGTTGATGATAGAGGCCTTCTTGGGTGCCTATGATATCCATTTGATGGAATTTGATTTGATTGATCAAATGTACTGACCGGTCTTTCCATAAGTTTCCATGATCATTCGGATTGTCAAACCGAATATTATATGTGGCCACCTGTAAATTCTGTGCTGATGCAATATTTATTACTGGTAGGCTTAATAAAATTAAGATAATGAAAAACAATACGGTAAATTTAAATTTCTTCATGCTTGATAGTCTTTTGAGTTGTTTAATTTAGCAAAATAGAAACAAGGATTCCCAACCGTTTGGATAAAGGTATTGTTATCAATATAAAAATTACATGAAGACTATAGACCCAAAGGAAGTCAGCACAGCACAATTACACAGTTATCTCTTAGGAGCCATAGCACCTAGACCAATAGCTTTTGCAAGCACCATAGATAGTAAAGGAAATGTTAATCTGAGCCCTTTCAGCTTTTTCAATGTGTTTGGATCCAATCCGCCTATTTTGGTCTTTTCTCCATCCAGGAGGGTAAGAGATAATACTACTAAACATAGTTTGGATAATGTCAAAGAAATTCCCGAAGTTGTGATCAATATTGTCAATTATGCAATGGTTGAGCAAATGTCTTTGGCCAGTACAGAATATGAAAAAGGCGTCAATGAATTTGTCAAATCAGGTTTTACCGAAGCTCCCTCTTTGACAGTGACCCCTCCAAGAGTCAAAGAATCGCCGGTGGCATTTGAATGTAAGGTCAGGGAAGTTATTCCTGTAGGTGATGGAGGTGGTTCAGCTAACCTTGTTATCTGTGAGGTAGTCATGATTTATATAAATGATGCTATCCTAGGAGAAAATGGGCAAATAGATCCATTTAAATTGGATGCAGTCGCCAGAATGGGAGGAGATTGGTATTGCCGGGCAAATGGTAATTCTCTCTTTGAAATAGTCAAGCCAATCCGTAACAAAGGAATCGGAGTGGACAGTATTCCTGAGGCAATCCGATTTAGCTCTGTTCTTTCCGGAAATAACCTTGGGAGATTGGGTAACGTAGAGAGCCTCCCTACCCAAGAGGAAATTGCTGATTTCGGAAATGACCCAAGAATTGTTGAAATGAAACAGCGCTTTATCCATGATCCAGAAAGTTTTGTTTTTCACCTTCATGAATATGCCAAGGAAATACTCGAACAAGGCAATGTGGAAACTGCCTGGAAAATACTACTTCAAGCTTAACCGTTGACTTGATCAAACAATCCTATTCAAAAAAAAGAGAGACTTCATTTGCTTCTTTTAAAGGAAAAGAGTCCGTTACATGATAGTGACGGACTCTTTTTTCTACAAGGCGGCAAGTATACTTGATGCCAGAGTTTGATTTATTGGATATGAAGATCATAAGGCATCCTTACCATCATGCCTTCATATTTTTTAACATTTTCCAGCTGTTGATAGATAGGATAGAAAGATCCCAGCTTTTGTCTTTGATAAAAGGTTTGAACTTCATTGGTCAACTGACTCATGAATCTTTCAAACCAAGGCCTGATTTCAGGATAATAAACCACTCTATAATCATCGGCAATTCCTGCTTTTTCGGCAGCAATATTTATGGCATCATCCAAGCCTCCCAATACATCAACCAGGCCGTTTTCCAAAGCCTGACTACCTGTCCAAACCCTTCCTGAAGCAACTTTCATTACCTCTTCTTTTTCCATATGACGGCCATCTGCTACCCGGGTCAGGAAAATATCATAACCTTCTTCTATTTGGTTCTGGAAAATACTTCTCTCCATTTCAGAAATTTTCCGGGTAGGGGTAAGGAAGTCCGAAAACTCACCAGTTTTGACTACATCAGTAGTAATGCCAAGTTTGTTATTGAGCAATCCTTGGGCATTGAACCAAAGGGCGAAAATCCCAATAGAGCCTGTTATGGTATTTGGTTGGGCAACGATTGTATCTGATGCAGCTGCGATGTAATACCCACCTGAAGCAGCAACTTCACCCATGGAGGCAATAACAGGTTTTTCTTTTCTGGTTTTCTCCAGTTCTCTCCAGATAACCTCTGAAGCTAAGGCTGATCCTCCAGGTGAATTTATCCTGAGGACGATAGCCTTTACATTTTCGTTATTTCTAGCCTTTTTGATTTCTTCCTGAAATCTTTCAGAAGCGATGATACCTTCAGCATTTCCGCTCATGATTTCTCCTTCGGCTATGATAACTGCAACCCTGTTTTTTGAAGATTTCTTTTTAGAGGAAATCACTTTATTGATTCTGCTCACATTGATGGTATTGATTTTATCATCTTCCTCCAAACCAAGTTTTTGTTTCATTAGATCAATGACCTGATCTTCATACCACCGGTCATCAATCATATTCAATTCCACAGCATCATCTAGGCGTCTCACGAGCATTTGGGAACTGATTTCCTTGATTTTATCAAGTTCAATGCCTCTGCTTTCTGCAATTTCTTGAAGTGCGTAATTGTTTAAGTCGTTGAGAAAGGATTCTGTTTGTAGCCTGTTTTCATCGCTCATTTTATCCAATAAAAAAGGCTCCACAGCACTTTTAAACTCTCCAACCCTAAAAACTTCAGGTTGGATTTCCAATTTTTGGAACAAACCTTTGAAGAAAACTATTTCCGAAGCCAGGCCATTGAATTCCATCAACCCTGATGGATTGACATATATTTCATCAGCAGCAGAACTCAGGTAATATCCATTTTCAGTGTAGTATTCTCCATAACTAATGATGAATTTTCCTGATTCCTTAAAGTCTATCAGTTCATCTCTCAATTCTTTCATGCCTGCTTGACCGGCAATGAAAGTCCCAGCTTTAAGGAAAATTCCTTTTACTTCATCTTTTTCTTTGGCGATTCTGATGGCATTTTTCAAGCTTGTCAGCCCGACAGTAGAAGTGCCTCCAAAAACATTCAGTGAAGAAAAGTCAGGCTCATCATCATTACTTCTTTCCACCAGAACCCTTCCTTCCAAGTTCATGACCAAGACTGTATTTTCTTTGATTTTGACTTCATCTTCTGATGATGAAATTACGGCTATAATTCCAGCAAAAATGAAAAAACTCATCACTGAAAAGACCAAAAGGCCGACTATTACTGCTAAAACATTTCCAAGAAATCGCATATTCTTTTTTTATTTATTTGGCTAAAATAATCCTTTTTTATTTAAGTTTGACATGATTCATTTAACTGAGAAATGGAAAAATTAGTTTTGATTATTGGTGGGAATCTTGGAAAAAGGGAGTTGTTGTTGTCTCAAGCCAATAATTTGCTTATTGAAAATTTCGGAAGTCCTGAGCTGAAATCAAAAGTGTATGAGACAGAAGCATGGGGAGGAAAGTCCAAAGGGGCATATCTAAACCAAGTGTTGGTGTTCAGAACTGATTTAGAACCAATGGAGGTTTTGAAGAAGACCCAGAAAGTTGAGAACTTATTAGGGAGACATCGTGAAGTGAAATGGGGTGATAGGACCATGGATATTGATATCCTCTATTATGGAGACTTGGTGATTAATTTTCCTGAAATTCAGATTCCCCATCCTTTCATTTCTAAAAGGAGATTTGTATTGGAACCTTTAGCTGAGGTTTTGCCTGATTTCATTCACCCATTACTCAAAATGACCAATGCTGAACTCCTGCTTGACAGCACAGATGAATCTCAGGTTTATGTCTATGAAAAAAGCCCGGAATAATCCAGGCTTCTACATTATATACTGGAGACTTCAGCCTCTTTGTGAATTTTTTTCACTAAACCTTGAAGAACTTTTCCAGGTCCGCATTCAATAAATTGACCTGCACCATCAGCTACCATTTGCTGTACGGATTGTGTCCACTTCACTGGGGCAGTTAACTGGGAAATCAGATTCTTTTTGATTTCTGTCACATCGCTGACGCCTGTAGTGCTGACATTTTGGTAAACAGGACAAGAAGGGGTATGGAAAGTTGTTCCTTCTATGGCCTTTTGGAGTTTTTCTCTTGCCGGCTCCATTAAAGGAGAATGGAATGCTCCTCCAACAGGTAATGGAAGAGCTCTCTTTGCTCCAGCTTCTTTCATTTTTTCGCATGCGATTTCAATTCCTTTATTGGTTCCTGAAATCACTAATTGCCCTGGGCAATTGTAATTGGCAGGAACTACAATTTCTTCAGAAATTGATGCACAGATCTCTTCCACCTTTTCATCATCTAATCCTAGGATGGCAGCCATGCCGGATGGATTGATTTCACAGGCTTCCTGCATTGCTAATGCCCTTTGATAAACAAGTTTCAAACCATCTTCAAAAGCTAATGTCCTATTAGCTACCAATGCGGAAAACTCACCTAAGGAATGACCTGCAACCATATCAGGATTGAAATCCGGAGATGTTTTGGCTAAAATGACGGAATGCAAAAAAATGGCGGGTTGGGTTACTTTTGTTTGTTTGAGTTCTTCATCAGAACCTTCAAACATAATATCTGATATCCTGAAACCCAGAATTTCATTTGCTTTTTCAAACAAATCTCTGGCTTCACTATTGTTTTCGTACAAATCTTTACCCATTCCGGAGAATTGGGCTCCCTGTCCCGGGAAAACATATGCTTTTTTCATTATTTAAGAATTTGTGAGTTGCAAATATATCAAAAAAAGAGGCCCTCAGGAAGGCCTCTAATATCAATTTGTCTCTATTAAACATCTATTGCTAGTGAGTCAATGTTCATCCCGCCTAGATCATAGATTTCAGTGATGTCTTTCAGGATATTTTTGAAATCAATTTTAAGATCTATCAACTTACCTGAAGCGACATCAAAAACCCAACCGTGTATTTTCATACCCCTATTACGAACAGCTTTTTGAACAACAGCGGTTTTAAGTACATTAACACATTGTTCCTGTACGTTTAATTCAACAAGTCTATTGTACCTTTTATTTTCATCCTCAATATTGTTTAATTCTTTTCTATGAAGCCTGTACACATCGCGGATATTTCTCAACCAAGGATTTAGGATACCTAAATCCGCGGAATTCATAGCTGCTTTAACCCCTCCACAAAAATAATGACCGCATATGACTACATGGTCTACTTTAAGATTTTCAACTGCATAAGTTAAAACTGACATTAAATTGAGATCTATGCTGATGACCATATTGGCGATGTTTCGGTGAACAAATACTTCACCAGGCTGAACACCCATCAGATCTTCTGCTGTAACTCTACTATCTGAACATCCTATGTACAAAATGTCAGGATTCTGTCCTTTTGCTAGTTCCGTGAAATAATCTGGATCTTTTTCAAGTTTTGCAGTAATCCATTCTTCGTTGTTTTTAAAAACTTTGCTTAATTCCATTTTTTGCCTTTTGTTTTAATAATTATACGTTAAAAGTGAAAAAATAGCAAATGGATTATAGACTAAGTCCCTTTTACCTGATCAAAGGTCATTCGGGCTGAGGAATTTTTGTTTTTCTTCCTCATTTGGTAGGCGACAGGTTTCCTTTTTGCCGAACCATTTGTATCTGTTTCGGGCTATCCAATCATAGATAGGATCTCTGATAAAATCAGGTATGATGACAAGTCCATAAAAGAGTGGCCAAAAGGCGTTCAGCTTTCGGCTGATTTCTAAGGCGGCCCTGCTTTTATAAAAAACATGTTTTCCCCTAATTAAAACCAGAGAGTCCAAATAATTTTCTTTTATCTGATAATCTTTGAGTAAGGGCTTGACTGTTTCGTCTTGTAAGGAGGCTACTTTGAAGCAGTCATTTTTATCTCTTTTGATAATAAAATCAACGGCGCCATTGCATAGGTTGCAGACGCCATCGAAAAGAATAATATCATGTTTTTCCAGAATACTCACCTCAGAATCTGAACGGTTCCTTTAAGTTTCTTTTCCCTTAATGCAGGATCCAGTGCATCAAATTTTACAGTAGCCGAATAAAAATATGTACCAGCAGGTAATTGATTGCCATTTTTGTCGGTGCCATCCCATCTGATATAAATGTCATTTTCATTTGCTGAAAGACTATTATAAGAGAATACCTCAACACCCCATCTGTTTACAATGAAAATTTCCAGGCCTAGGACGAATCTTGGGCATTTTCCAAATGGGTTGTCAAAAGCCATAAATGTATCATTGATACCGTCTCCATTTGGAGTGAAGGCATTCGGTAATTCATAATTAGGACAATTGTCCACACAGACAATGTTGCTTGGTTCACTTTCATTTCCGGACCTGTCTACTGCTGTGATATAATAACAGCCTCGGTAGTTAGGTAAATTCGTAATTCTGGCCTGAAGCTCGAAAGGTGAATAAGTGCCCACCAAATTAAACTGAGTATCTTCGCCATCAGGAGTAAAATACAACCTGAAGAAATTAAGTTCATCATCACAGCTGCCTGAGAAATCAGGCAACCAACTTAATTCATGTTCAAAACTAGAGAATCCACAAACCTTGTCATCAAGGAAGGCGGTACATTCTGGCCCTTCAAAGGTTAGGACCGGTGGACAAGGAAGTCTATCATCATCAGGTCTTGCACAGATTATTTGTGATTTATTTTCCAAAGGATATTCAATCATATCCACATTGTACCTTCCTTTGGTAATAACATAATAGCAATACTCTATTTCCTTTTTTAAAGTGACCCCATTATGGCTGCCATCATCGAAAAAGGTGAAGCCATTAACAGTTGGGTCAACTTCTCCGATCAGGACGAAGTTTTCTGAATCCTGTGCTTCTGCGTCTGTTCTGTTTCTGTAGACTTCATGTTTGAAATCAGATACTTGATTATTCCAAGGGACATTAAAGTCCCAATTGAGTTCGATCGCCTCATTAATAATGGTGGGTGAAAGCCTCACTGAAGATGCCGAACTTGAACTGTCTATTGTGGTGTTATTTTCTTTTAAAATGACTTTGTAATTATAGACAAGGTTTTCTGTGTTCAGCCCAGTATCTGTAAATACTGTATCGGAAGTAGTGATGACAGATACCCTGTTTTGGCTACCTGTAAATCCTGTATTCCGTAGAAGTTCGTAAGTAAACGGCCCAGGGAATTGTGTACGGTCAATGTCATATGGAGGTGTCCAACGTACAAAAATCTGACCCGAATCCACGTCAGTTGCCTCAATACTTACATTGGTGATCAGAGGGACATCAACATCAACTGTGATACAAATTTCCTCCGATACAATACTTTCCCCAAGTCTTGGAGCAGGGTAAGCCGCTACCAATCTATAACAATATGTATTTCCCGGAGCTAATCCCTCGCCATTATTGGTGTCCAAAAATTCGAATACACCCATATTGGTAGTTCCCACCAATTCATAACCTGCTCTAATACCGGTTTCGCATGAATCTGGTTCGTAGGGGTTTGAATTGAGTCTTCTCCAAACCTGCATGGTTGAAGCAGTTGAACCGCATGAATAAGGTTCCCATGATACAACAGCAGATCTGCTCTGACCCTGTTCGATATCCTCAATCACAGGAGGTGGTCCTACTACTTTTATATTCCATGTTTTTATATCCACCAGGGATGGTCCCGATGTAGGCTGATCAGAGATTCTGATTCTCACTTGATATTCCCTTTCCCTGACATGGTTACAGACAGTTTGCCAGTTGAAAGTAATGATGCCGGGACTTGGTTGAAAAAGGGATACGGGAGAGTAAGAAGCTGGAGAAGAAGATATTTCTATAGGGTCTCCAAAGACTTCAATCCTGATAGGGTCACCATCAGGGTCAGAGCCTTGTATGATTTCTTCAATTCTGGTTCCGGCCACCACGCAAAGGTCAGGGGGGAGGATTAATTCAGGTCTTCTGTTGTTGGTGTTTTCGATAATGATCTGCATATCCCTGACCACATAACCTATCATGACATATTCACCACCAATTTTTCTCCATTCCTGTATCTGAAATGCAATATTGTACTGACCTGCTAATCCAGGAGCATCCCAGATCAAGTCTCCAGTAATAGGATCCATGGAAATAAAAGGATTAGGAGAACCATCTTCTCTATTGAAGCTGAATTCCCCAGAAGCAGGACTTCTGTAATTGTTCACAAACCTTTGAAATCCAAGTTTAGGCCTTACAGTAAGCTCATCAAAAAAATATGCCAAGCTGTCCCCGTCGGGATCGTAGGCACCTGGATTATGGATATACCTGACATTTACCCCTCCATTGTCCACTGGCGGAATAGTTAAAATAGGGGAATTGTTGATACCAACAAAAGGATCGATGGTAATCATCGTTTCGATATAAAATGGGGTATCAACCGAATTATCCATGTTCAGGGTGTTGTCATTCCTGTTAAATTCCCTGAACCTGATCACATACTGTCCAGGGCCTTGATAAGTATGGGTAATCACGAAAGTGTTTTTTTCAATTTGATTACCTAAAGGTTCTACCACAACAACATCACTTTCCGTATTCAAACTTACTTCTCTACCATCTCCAAAATCGATGTCCCCAGGTCCGAAAATCACATTGGATCTTGTGTCTGTGTACCCGACTACGGTAATTCTGTAGGTGAGGCTTTGTGTATTGACTCGTTCAGCGGTAATTTCCCCAGCCCTAATGTGGGTAGCAAAAGTTGGATTTACTGTGAGAGAAATCAAACAAAAAACTAAGAATAAGGAATATAGATATTTCATGAACTATAGACTTTGCTTTTGACTATATACGAAAGTAATTAAATCAGGATGAAATTATTGTATTTATTCAAACAATAAAAATAAACAGTTGGTTAGAAAATATGTAAAGAAAGAAGAGATGTGACAAAAATCACACTATTTAGAACGTTTTAAAATAAGTTCAAACGATTGTGCATGCATTGTTTACTAAGCTTTACAAATGTAAATTTGGCGGCATAGAAATGAACCATAAATCAATCGAACACTTAAGCAAAAGTATATGAGTTGGGTATCAAAAACCTTTAACAGCACCCTGGGTAAAAAACTCTTAATGGCCCTAACGGGATTGTTTCTGATTCTTTTCCTTGTAGGACATGTTTCAGGAAACACTTTATTATTCAAAAATGATGGAGGTCAGGCGTTTAATGAATATGCCAAATTCATGACGACTAATCCATTTGTCAAAATCTTATCTTATGTGACCTATATTTCAGTTTTGGTCCATGTGGTTTATGCAATCTTCCTAAGCAGACGAAACAAATCTGCCAGACCGGTTGGTTACGCCGTTAGCAAGGCGGCTACCAATTCCTCTTGGAACTCCAGAAACATGGGGATTTTAGGTACGATTATCTTGATTTTCTTGGTAATCCACCTTCAGGGATTCTGGTATCAGATGCATTGGGGAGATGTACCAATGGTGGAATATAATGGCGAGCAGTACAAAGACCTTTTTACTATAGTGCAATTCGCATTTCAGGCCGAATGGTTGGTGGCTTTGTATGTAATATCCATGGTCATGCTAGGTTTTCACCTTGCTCATGGATTTGAAAGCGCATTTCAGACGCTTGGTTTAAATCACGTCAAGTATTCTCCAGCCATAAAGAAACTTGGCTTGTTATTTAGCATAATTGTACCAGCACTTTTTGCAAGCATGCCTTTGTATATCTATTTCTCATCAATGAATTAAACAATTGCAAGTATGATTCTAGATTCAAAAATTCCTGAAGGCCCTTTAGCGGAAAAGTGGTCAAAACATAAATTCAATGTCAAGCTGGTCAACCCTGCAAACAAGCGTAAGTACGATGTTATAGTTGTGGGTACAGGATTGGCAGGTGCTTCAGCTGCAGCATCTTTGGCTGAACTTGGTTATAATGTAAAAGCTTTTTGCTTCCAGGATAGCCCAAGAAGAGCGCACTCCATCGCTGCGCAGGGGGGTATTAATGCGGCCAAAAATTATCAGAACGATGGTGACTCTGTTTACAGATTGTTTTATGACACCATCAAAGGTGGTGACTACAGAGCCAGGGAAGCCAATGTTTACAGATTAGCAGAAGTTTCTGTTAATATAATTGATCAGTGTGTGGCCCAAGGCGTGCCTTTCGCACGTGAATACGGGGGATTGTTGGCCAACCGTTCATTCGGAGGTGCTCAGGTATCTCGAACATTTTATGCTAGAGGTCAGACCGGACAGCAGTTGTTGTTGGGTGCTTATTCTGCATTGAGCCGTCAAGTGGCAAATGGTAAGGTAAAGCTTTACCCAAGAACTGAAATGATGGATTTGGTTTTGGTAGATGGAAAAGCCAGAGGTATTGTTACCCGTAACTTGATCACAGGAGCTGTTGAATCACATAGTGCACATGCGGTATTGTTATGTACAGGAGGATATGGTAACGTATTCTTCCTGTCCACAAACGCGATGGGTTCCAATGTAACAGCAGCATGGAGAGCGCATAAAAAAGGCGCTTTGATGGCTAATCCTTGCTATACGCAGATTCACCCTACTTGTATTCCTGTTTCCGGAGATCATCAGTCAAAACTGACTTTGATGTCTGAATCCTTGAGAAATGATGGTAGGGTATGGGTTCCAGCATCAGCTGAAGTGGCTGAAAAATTAAGAAAGGGCCAGATAAAGGCTAACGACATCAAAGAAGAAGACAGAGACTACTTCCTAGAAAGAAAGTATCCTTCTTTTGGAAACCTTGTACCTCGAGACGTGGCTTCAAGAAATGCCAAATATGTCTGTGATGAAGGCCGAGGGGTAAATGAAACCGGCGAAGCGGTATTCCTTGATTTTAGGGATGCGATCATCAGAGACGGTAAGGAAGTGATTGAAGCGAAGTATGGCAACTTGTTTGATATGTATCAGCAAATCACTGGTGAAGATCCATATAAAGTTCCAATGATGATCTATCCTGCTGTGCATTACACCATGGGTGGTCTTTGGGTAGATTATAACCTAATGACCAATGTGCCTGGCTTATATGCTTTGGGTGAAGCGAATTTCTCTGACCATGGAGCCAATAGGTTAGGTGCTTCTGCATTGATGCAAGGACTTGCGGATGGGTATTTTGTAATTCCTTACACTGTCGGTGATTATTTGGCACAAACCCCTTATGCCAAAATACCTACAGACCATCCTGAATTCCAGAAAGCCGAGGCTGAAGTAAAAGCCAGAATTCAAAAACTTCTGGATATTCCAGGTGAAAAGACAGTAGATTATTTCCATAAGAAATTAGGTAAGATCATGTGGGATTATTGTGGTATGGCAAGAACCGCTGAGGGTTTGACCAAGGCCAAAGGCATGATCAAGGAATTGAAAAAGGAATTCTGGTCTAATGTGAATGTTTTAGGTGCGAATGAAGAATTGAACCAGTCTTTGGAAAAAGCACATAGGGTAGCGGATTTTCTAGAGTTGGGTGAATTGATGGTTGATGACGCATTGAATAGAAATGAATCTTGTGGTGGTCACTTTAGGGAGGAATACCAGACTCCTGAAGGCGAGGCCTTGAGAGATGATGAAAACTTCGCATACGTTGCTGCCTGGCAGTATATGGGTGATGGGCAGGAAGAAGTTTTGCACAAGGAACCGCTTGTGTTTGAAAACGTGAAGTTGACCCAAAGAAGTTATAAGTAATTTACAAGCATTAAACTCGTAAGAGCCATGAATTTAACTTTGAAAATCTGGAGACAGACAAACAACTCCGACAAAGGAGGTTTTAAAGAATATAAAGTTGCCGATGTTTCCAAGGACATGTCGTTCTTGGAAATGCTTGATGTGTTGAATGAGCAGCTTTCTGAAAAAGGAGAAGATCCGGTACACTTCGACCATGACTGTCGTGAAGGTATCTGTGGTATGTGCTCTCTTTATATCAATGGAAAGCCTCATGGTCCTCAACAGACCACAACATGTCAGTTGCACATGAGATCTTTTAATGACGGTGAGACCATCACCATCGAGCCATGGAGAGCCTCAGCTTTCCCTGTGCTGAAAGATCTAGTAGTAGACCGTTCTGCTTTTGATAGAATCATACAGGCAGGAGGTTATGTCTCTGTGAATACAGGAGGTGTGCCTGATGCAAATGAGATTCCAATTCCAAAGACAGTTGCAGATCAGGCAATGGATGCTGCTCAGTGTATTGGATGTGGAGCATGTGTAGCTGCATGTAAGAATGCGTCAGCAATGCTATTTACTTCTGCTAAGATTTCCCAGTTGGCTTTATTGCCACAGGGTCAGGTGGAAAGAAAGAGAAGAGCAGAAAAGATGGTAGCCCAAATGGATGCAGAAGGTTTCGGTGCCTGTACCAATACCGGTGCCTGCGAAGCGGAATGTCCTAAAGGAATTAGCATCTCCAATATTGCGAGAATGAACAGAGAATATTTTACAGCTGTAGTCAGCAGTGAGAATGTTTAATACAGTAATAGTTACTTTAAAAACAAAAAGCCGGACTTGTCCGGCTTTTTTTGTTACTATTTAAATAAATATTTTCAAAATCCTTATAACGTTCAAATTAGATCTTTTCTTGTTTTTAGGCTAAATTAAATATTAGTATCTTTGAAAATTCATATTATTTAAAAATTTCATCAGATTTAAAAGGAAGGGAGTTCATGCATTACATTGACCTCGGCATTTTTGTCGGGTACATGTTACTGATGCTTGGAGTAGGATACTACTTTATGCGTCAAAATAAAAACCAGGACGATTATTATGTAGGAGGTAGAGATATTGGGAGTTGGCATATCGGACTCTCCGTGGTGGCTACCGATGTTGGAGGAGGATTTTCGGTAGGATTGGGAGGTTTAGGCTTTGTAATGGGGCTCTCCGGAAGCTGGATGTTGTTTACAGGACTTTTGGGTGCTTGGCTTGCTGCAGTAGTATTAATTCCTCGTGTTAAAAGTGATCCTGCCTTTGCTGATTTTTATACCTTCCCGCAGATTTTTAATCATTTGTTCAATCGACATGTAGCCTTAGTGGCGGCTGTAATCTCCCTGATAGGTTATTTAGGATTTACCTCTTCCCAGTTATTGGCAGGTGCTAAGCTTGCTTCTGGGACTTTTGTGTCATTGGGACTACAGGAAGCCTTGGTTTTGATGGGAGTTATAGCGGTGGTCTATACTGTTTTGGGAGGGCTTAAAGCTGTCATTTATACTGACACTGTACAATGGATTATTCTGATGTTGGGTTTTATCCTCATCGGACTTCCTGTAGCTTATTTTCATGTTGGTGGCTGGGATTCTATCCGAGCCACACTTCCGGATTCTTATTTCTCCTTTTCCAATTTAAGGTGGCAGGATCTTGCCAACTGGGGTATTACCATTATACCGATCTGGTTTATTGGGATGACCTTGTACCAAAGAATTTTTGCCAGTAGAGATGTGAAGTCAGCCAAAAAAGCCTGGTTTATTGCTGGATTTTTCGAATGGCCCATCATGGCCTTTATGGGTGTTTCCTTGGGTCTGCTTTCCAAAGTGGCTTTTGAGCAAGGTCTTTTAATCATTGATCTGGATGTGATGGACCCAGAAATGGGATTGCCCATTTTATTGAGGACTATTTTACCGCCGGGAATTCTTGGACTGATGATGGCAGCCTATTTTTCTGCGGTACTTTCCACTGCTGATTCCTGTTTGATGGCTGCTTCTGGCAACTTAAGCACAGATGTCTTTGGTTCTTGGTTGCGTCCCAAAAAAGAAAATACCCAGATCCGTTATAGCCAATTGTTCACTTTGCTACTTGGTATCTTTGCGTTGATGCTTGCCCTGCAAATGACCAATGTTTTGGACCTGATGCTGTACAGTTATGCCTTTATGGTTTCAGGCCTCTTGGTGCCTATTTTGTTTGGTCTGTTTACCAAATACCGGAATCCTCAAGCTGCCATTACTGCCATGATCGCAGGTGGAGGGGTGACAGCATTGCTTGGCATGATGGATTTGGAGCTGTTTTTGGACTTAGATCCAAATTTTTTCGGAGTTTTCACCTCTTTAGCAATGTATTTGCTTGTAAGTGTAGTGTATAAAATTAAAAATCAAAATAAAATCAACTAATATGCTTAAGATCGAAACTTTGTCAGCTATAGATCAGGCTACTTATCTTCAAAAAAAAGAAGTGGCTGATTTCCTTTTTACCCATCTTGAAGAATATGGAGATCCTCATGTACACATCATGAAGTGTCTGGATTATGCCTTGGATCAAGCGGTTGATAAGGGGGGATTTGTAGTCTTGGCTAGGGAGAATGGGCACATAGTTGGAGCGGTGGTCATGAATAAGACCGGCATGTCAGGGTATATTCCAGAGAATATATTGGTTTACATTGCTGTGGATGCAAGCCAAAGAGGGAAAGGTGTCGGCAAAAAATTGATGAAAACGGCCATTGAATTGGCCAATGGAGATATCGCCTTGCATGTGGAGCCGGATAATCCTGCTAAAAAGCTCTATGAAAGTCTTGGTTTTACCAATAAGTATTTGGAAATGAGGTTAAAAAAATAAAATGGCCTATTTAACACTACATAGAAAGAAGCTTCAGGATAATTTTAACTACCTCAAAAATCTCTTTGAGGAACATGACGTTTCTTGGGGTATTGTTTCAAAGTTACTCTGTGGAAACAGGAAATTTCTGAAGGAACTGATTGATTTGGGCGTTCATGAGATCCATGACTCCAGAATCAGCAACCTAGCAAAGATCAAGGAAATCAATCCGGAAATCCAAACGGTCTATATCAAGCCGGTCTCCAAAAGAAACATAGCCAAAATGGTGAAATATGCAGATGTGAGCTTGAACAGTGAGTTGACTACTATCCGTTGGATTTCAGAGGAAGCTCAAAAACAGGGCAAAACGCATAAGATTATCATTATGGTTGAAACAGGTGACCTTAGGGAGGGTGTCATGGGGGATCATTTGGTGGACTTTTATGCCCAGATTTTTGAGCTGCCTAATATAGAGGTGATAGGATTGGGTACGAACCTGAATTGTCTGAACGGGGTCATGCCTTCCACTGATAAGCTGATCCAGCTGTCCCTATACAAGCAGATCATTGAATTGAAATTCAATAAAAAGATACCATGGGTTTCTGCAGGCACATCTGTAACGATTCCCCTGATGCTTCATAAGCAGCTGCCAAAGGGAGTGAACCATTTCAGGGTAGGAGAGACATTGTTTTTTGGTGTGGACTTATTTGAAGAAAAAGTAATTGATGGTATGCATGGGGATGTTTTTGAACTCTATGCTGAAATCATCGAAATGCAGGAAAAGCCTCTTTTACCCACAGGGACCCTGGCTGCTAATCCTCAAGGAGAGGTAGCGGAGATTGATGAATCTCTTTATGGAAGGTCTTCTTTCAGGGCCATTTTGGATATAGGTTTATTGGATGTGGATCCTAAATACCTGATACCGGAAGATGGGGAGTTTGAAATATTGGGGGCAAGTTCGGATATGTTGATTTTGAACTTGGGGGAAAATCCCAAACACTATAAAGTAGGAGATACCGTGAAGTTTGGATTGAAATATATGGGTGCTCTTGGAATCCTCAATTCTAGCTATGTGGACAAACTGGTAGAATAGAATAATTACCGGAATTGTTTTCATGAAAATAGTTGATAATTACCACAAGAGCTCTTTTTGGCATGGAATTAGTCTAAGTGTAGAAAACCAACTATTATTTTATATGAAAAAGCTAAGTTTGATTTTCGCAGTGATGGCATTATTTATTGTCGAAAGTAATGCTCAAAATTCAACCGAAAGAGGCGGGTTTGGTATCCGTGGTGGTGTCAACTTCTTTAATTTTGGAGGAGGAGATATTGCCGATGACGACTACAGTCAACGTACAGGTTTTCATGCGGGGCTGTATAATTCTTTTTATTTAGGAAGCGCTGTAGCCATTGAGCCCGGTGTTTATTTTGCGGTCAAAGGAACAAAAAACGATGACTTTGCCAATTCCAGGGCAGTTTTGAATTACATTGATATTCCTGTCCTGTTGCGATTGCACCTGACAGAGGGATTGAATGTATTTGGAGGGCCTCAGGCGTCATTTTTGACCTCATCTAAGTTTGAAGGTGACCTTTTCGGATCTACGGTAAGTTTTGATACCGATTCAGTCCAGGAAACAGACTTTGGAATGGTCTTAGGCTTGGGTTATAACTTACCTAAAGGCCTTAATGTACAGGGATCCTATAATTATGGATTGAGCCCAGTATTCAAAAACAGCAATAATGATGTTTTTAACCGAGGGTTTATGGTATCCATGGGTTATACATTCTGAAAATAATTCATAGAGGATTTATAAATTAAACAAGCCTGTTTTTTAATATTCAGGCTTGTTTTTTCTTTTCTTAAAGGACTAAATTTCAAATTTATCCAAGAATGCTAAGATTGTTTTTTGAGAAAAATGGAAAGTAAAATTTGTGTTTTAGATAATTTCCAGTAAACTATATGGTGAATTTTATTTTTAACCAGAACCTATGATCAGAGTTATTCTAATTGCTTTCATTGTAACCTTTGTTTCAGCTTGTCATCAAAACAAAACTTTACAAGAGCAGACAGTTTTCATTGACTTGGATGAAAGCAAGAAAATGAATTTATCAGACTATTTTCAACATATCGATTACAGCCTTTTGGATGTCCCGGATTCAATTCCGCTTGTGAAAGTTTGGAAGTTTGGTATGAACTCGGATAAGATTCTTGTCAGTGACAGAGAATTGAATAATTTATTGATTTTTGATGCTTTTGGTCAATTTGAAAATATCATAGAAGCGAAAGGTCAGGGGCCAAATGAATATCAAAGTATGGAAGATTATCAGGTTTTTGATAAACATATTTATATTTTAGATGGCAGTCTAAGAAAAATCTTAAAGTTTGATTTCTCCGGACAGGTAGTAGAAGAAATGAAAATTGACTTTCATCCTTATAATTTCTCTATTAATGAGTCAGGATTTTTGTATTATTTTGGAAATAGACCAACTTATGAATTTCAATCCATTGTATCCGTAAAAAATGGCTCGATAAATGGTTTGAAAGAAGTCAGAAAAGATTTTGAGGGTTTAAATTATGCCTCAGTCTATGGATTTCAATATGATAACTATGACAAAAATGTACTTTTGAAACTTGACACGTCTTATGAAGTTGTGATTTTTGATGAGCAACTTAATAGAGAAAGGGAGCTTAAGTTTGATTTTGGCAGGTACAATTTTCCGGATGAAAAGAGGAAAGAGTTTTTTATGGGATACGAGCGATATGCCTATCTGATGGAAAACGAAATGGTTGAAATGATTTTTTCTTTTATTCCACTTAAAAGTCATTATCTAATGATTGTTAGTCAAATGGGTAAAGCGGCTAAAACAGTTATGATGGATAAAAGAAGCAGTATGGTAGAAGTCATCGACGAAATGATCAATGATTTGGACGGTTTCCAAGGTGATTTTTCGCCAGTAATACAGAATAACGGTAATTTGATTCAAGTAAAGGCTTCCAGGAACTTCTACAATGAATATCTGAAAAATTTTGGGGGTAAATCAATAGACGCATCTTTCATTAATGATCCAAAAAGCATCCATTATTTTTTCAATAACAATAAAGAGAAGTTAATGGAAGACAACTATGTGGTTGTTAAAAACAAGATTAAGGATTGACTTTGACTGGATATTATATTATGCTATATCCTTTTTCTTCTTGTTTTCAGTTTCGTATTTCAGTCTCATGAGAGCGGAGCTAATTTTTCTTGGATAAAGATTGTCAAAATAAAAGGGCAGACAGGAGAATAAACCAATTCCTCCAAAGAATACAATATGCTGGTTTTCTTTATTTTCGTCGGTAAAAATCAAAAGAAATTTGATTTATTTGATCCAAGTTTGTCAATGATTCTTTTACTTTGGCCTTTCTTTTGATGATTGAGGAATTCAATAAAAGTTAGAATTAAGAGAAAGTTAAACCTTTAATAAAACCGACCAATGAAAAAAATAATCTTGATTCCCTTATTGCTCATCATGATGGCTTCGACGGAGGTGTTTGCCCAAATTGGCGTAAGAGCCGGAGCAAATGTAGCCAATTTTGATGGTTATGATTTTAATTCTAGGATTGGGTTGCACTTGGGAGCATATTATCAATGGGATTACAACGATCTTTTCTCGGTTGAACCTGGCTTGTTTTTCTCTCAAAAGGGATACAAATCCTCTTCCGATAATATCAAAGAAAACCTGAATTACATTGATATTCCGGTTTTAGTACGGTATTGGGCAACCCGTGACCTGAATATTTTTGCTGGACCCCAAGGTTCAGTCCTGGTTAATAGGAAATATGATAACAACGGTACCATCTCCCAAACCACAGAAATCGTAAGGGGTTATGATATTGCAGCGGTTTTTGGCGTCGGATATGAAATCTTCGAAGACTGGAATGTACAGGCAAGTTATGATCTTGGTCTGACCAGCCTGAATTATTTCGATGTGAATGTGAAAAACAGGGTATTCAAAGTTTCAGTGGGTAAAAGGTTCTAACCTTTTACCCTACCCGGGTTTTCTTCCAAAAATGCCTTCCAGCCGGCGGTTCTTCCCCTCGTCTGTAATCTTCCATCATGAAAATGATGACATAATGCTACCCCAAGTGCATCGGTAGCATCCAATAATTTTGGTAATTCTTTGATATTCAGTAAGGTTTTTAGCATTTCAGCCACTTGTTCTTTGGATGCATTGCCATTACCAGTGACCGATTGTTTGACCTTTTTGGGTGAGTACTCCGCGATGGGGATTTCTCTGGCAAGAGCAGCTGCCATGGCTACTCCCTGAGCTCGGCCAAGTTTGAGCATAGACTGGACATTTTCACCATAAAAAGGTGCTTCCAAGGCCACTGCATCAGGATGGAATTCATCAATGAGGCCTGTAATCCTTTCAAAGATTTTTTTTAGCTTTAGTTCATGGCCAGTGTATTTCTTCAGATGGATGACGCCAAACTGGATCAGACTGTATTTGTTGCCTTCCACTAAAATAAGCCCGTATCCCATTACATTTGTGCCGGGGTCAATGCCTAAAATGATTTTTTCCTTTGAAGGTTTTTTGACTTCTTTACTCATTATTGCAAGTTTAACGAATTCATGCTAACATTTTACCTTTTGTTTGGGATACTTTATTGGGGGATGTTTTCCAGGTTAAGGAAACTTTGGGAGGGTAGAAAGAATCTGGGTCGAAACTTCATCCAGAAGGAAAATCCCCAGGTCAGTATTTTGGTGCCTTTCAGAAATGAAGCCCAAAATCTACCTGCAATTTTTAATGGTATCTTTTCGCTTCAGTACCGTCCATTACAGGTTTTATTTATAGATGACCATAGCGAGGATGAAGGTCGAAAGTACTTGACTGCGTTGATCGATAAACCTGGTTGTGAAGATATTGAAATTGAAATCCTCAAAAGTAAGGGGATTGGAAAAAAAATGGCAGTGCGGACAGGGGTAGAAAGAGCATTTGGTGATATCATCCTGACCACAGATGCAGATTGTTTTCTACCGAATGATTGGGTAGAAAATAAGTTGAAGGGTTTTTCAGATCCCATGGTCATGATGGTGGCTGGCCCTGTGATCAGTCAAAAGTCAAAAGGTTTTTTTTCTGTCTTTCAACAAATTGAATGGTCAAGTATCATCTTGATCACCAAAGTTGGATTTGAATTGCAGGCTCCTTTGATGTGCAGTGCGGCTAACATGGCGTATAGAAAGAAAGCTTTTGAGGAAGTAGGTGGATACAATGGGAATTTGGATCAATTGTCAGGTGATGATGAGTTTCTTTTGAAGAAAATCAGTAAGAGATTTGGTGTAGGTTCAGTTCGTTTTGTAACAGATAACCTGGTGATGACCATGCCTCATGCTACTTGGCGATCTTTATTTTCCCAACGTATCCGTTGGTCTTCCAAATGGAGATCACATTTATCTCTTATCCATATGGCAGCCTCCATTTTACCAGTGCTGATTCAGTTGATTTTTATCAGTAGTGTTTGCTTGCTTTGGAAAGGTCATATAGGGATGATCTTATTTCTGATTTTATGGACTACAAAAATTCTTGCAGAGAGAAAAGTTTTAGGAAAAGTACTGGAAACCTATGGAATAAAGTTTTCTATTTGGAGTTATGTCCTGACAGGAATAGTCCACCCCTTCTATGTTTTGGTCAGTGCAATTGGAGGGATTTTCGGAAATTTTGAATGGAAAGGAAGGAAATCATCCAATATGGCTTAATTTTAGATTCGAAAATAAAAAGTATGACTGACGATGAATTTGATTTGTTGGACGAGCTTTATTTTGTCCAGCATTTTAGCTATTTAAAAGAGACCTTAGGGTGGGGGGAGACTAGACTTTTGACCACATTACAGGCACTCTATGAAAAGTCTTTCATTAAGTGTCTGAAAGGTCCTGATGATGAAATTTTCGAAAAATTAGATTTAACACAATCCGGAACAGATCTTTTTTACCTGGCAACCAAAAAGGGCTTGATGGAACATAATGCACTATAGTTGAGACAGGAAACACAAATAGCGAAATATCAAAAAAAAGAATTGGAGCTCAAGGCCCTTCTTGAAATCACGCAGGCTATTAATGAAAATAAGCCATCCCATGTACTTTTGGATATTTTCAAGTTTACGTGCCTGGTACACCTCAATATCCGCTCTTTATTACTCTATATGATCGAAGGGGATCATTATGACCGAAAGATCACACATGGCGTGAAAAACAAAGTTCCGGAGTTGATTTTGGCGGAGAAAGTAAAATATGAAAGGAAAACAGGGGAGCTGAACATTGAAGTGGACCAGCTTTACTCATTTTCTGAGCTGGAGAGTTATTTGCCGGTATATCATAAAGACAAAATGCTTGCCATACTTTTTCTGAAAAAGAAAGATGATTTGGATGAGCTTGACCTTGATTTTACGCAAGCCTTGGCCAATATATTGGTTGTGGCCTTAGAAAATAAGAAATTTGCCAAGCGGCAGTTGGAGCAGGAAAGGCTCAAAAAGGAAGTTGAAATTGCATCCAATGTTCAGAGGATGCTGTTTCCTGCCGAATTGCCCAATACCCCAAAACTTGCAGCCAAAGTCACCTATATCCCGCATTCGACTGTAGGAGGGGATTATTATGATCTGATCATCAAATCTGAGGACGAAGTGTTTTTTTGCATTGCGGATGTTTCCGGTAAAGGTATGCCGGCGGCTTTGTTGATGTCCAACTTTCAGGCGGCCCTGAGGACATTGCTAAGAAGCACCTCTGATTTGAAAATGGTGGTGGAACAATTGAACTATACCATTTTCGATAATACCAAGGGAGAAAGATTCATCACGTTTTTTCTTGCCTCCTATAATTATAAAAACAGAGAGCTAAATTTTGTGAATGCCGGCCATAATCCCCCTGTGTTATGCTGGGAAGCAGAAAACAGAAGTGAACTATTGGGAGCTGGCACGACCATCTTAGGGGCTTTTGAAGAACTGCCCTTTCTGGAAATTGGACAAAGGAATCATCTAAAGGGTTTCACCATTCACCTGTATACAGATGGCTTGACAGAAAGTCTAAATGATGAGGAAGAAGAGTATGGTGATGAACGCTTTGTGAAATTTGTCAGAAAGAGACTTTGCATTGCCCCATCTAAATTCCATGATCAATTCTTCAAAGAACTGAAAGATTTTTCCAATGGAGGTGATCAAAGGGATGATATCACCTTATTGAGCTTAAGATTCCAATAATCATGGTGTGGCTTCATCATATACCGGCCATTATCCCCAAGATTTTCCCAAATATGCTTTGGCACAAAGAGCGTGACTCACCCAAAGTTTACCTAACCTTTGATGATGGTCCAGTGCCCGGTATTACAGACTTTGTAGTGGAGGAACTGGGGAAAAGGGGGATGAGGGCTACTTTTTTTATGGTAGGGGACAACATCCGGAAGCATCCTGAACTTGCCCAAAGAGTTTTGGAATCAGGAAATGGCTTAGGTAACCATACACAGCATCATGTGAAAGGCTTTGGTCTTTCCTGTGAGGAATATCTAAAGGAAGTCAGTTTGTGCCAATCTCAGTTTGACATGACTTTAGGGATAAAACCCCGTTTGTTTCGGCCTCCTTATGGACAATTGACCAATAAGCAGCTGAAATCTATACTGCCCGAATTTCAGGTGGTGATGTGGGATGTGCTTTCAGGGGATTTTGATAAAAAGCAATCTGCTGAGGTCTGTTTGGAAAAAACCAAAAAGCATACCCAAAGCGGTTCGATTATTGTGTTTCATGACCAGCAAAAAACCTCACAAATAGTCCAAGCGGTCTTACCGTCATATTTGGATTATTTGACAGTGAAGGGGTTTGAAACTGCTCTATTATGATTCCAGCACTGGCACTATATCTGATCGGCTTTTTAATTCTCCAGGATTTTTTTTTATGGATCCTGCTGAGGAGTAATTTCAGGGCCTATAAGGGCAAAATGGAAGAAGAATGGCCGAATATCAGCATTTTGATTCCATCCAGAAATGAAGAGGCAAATTTGCCGGCATGCTTGAGGGCCCTTGAATCGTTGGATTATCCGAAGGAGAAGATACAGGTGATCTTGGGAAATGATCAAAGCACTGATCAGACAGCAAGTATTCTTGAGCATTGGGCAAAGGGCAAACCTTGGGTATTTATCGTGAATATTTCAGCTGACAAATTGCATTCCATGAACGGAAAAGCAAATGCCTTAAGTCAGATGGCTCAAAAAGCCAATGGAGAAGCTTTGTTGTTTACAGATGCTGACTGTATGGTGCCTGCTACTTGGGTGAAAAAAATGGTTGCGGTATGGAAGCGCTCTGAAGCTGGAATAGTTACCGGAATCACCAATGTCAAAGGATTGACTTTTTTTGAAAAAATGCAGTCGATTGACTGGTGGCTGACCTTGGGAATGGTCAAAGTGATGGATGACTTGGATATTTCACTGACTTCAATGGGCAATAATATGTTGATCTCAAAAGAGGCATATCATGCAGTGGGGGGATATGAGGGGATTCCATTTTCTCTGACCGAGGATTTTGAGATAGGTAGGCAAATTCAGAAAAAAGGATTCAAAGGGGTACATGTAGTAAGTTCCGAAAATTTGATCGAGACAAAAGGGCAGAAGAATTTTTCGGATTTATTGATGCAAAGGAAGCGTTGGATGGCCGGAGCCATGGCATTGCCGGGTATTTGGAGGATTGTACTTGGACTTCAGGTTGTGTTTTTTCCTGCCATGCTATATTTCTGTTTTTTATATCCTTTTGAAGGATTGTTGATTTGGCTGTTTAAAGTGGTAACACAAAGTGTTTTTATTTACAGTTTTGCGTTAAAATCAGGAGAAAGATTGAAAAGTTGGGATTTGATTCTCTACGAAATATATTATTTGATTACCAGTTGGTCTACAATAGTTTATTATTTTTGGCCGTCCAAAACAGACTGGAAAGGAAGGAAGTATTGATATCGAAAGGTTGAAGTCAGATTGCGGAAAAGAAGAATAATATTTTAATCAAATCTATTAGATCGGTGAATTACATAGATACACATGTTCATATTTATTCCCCAAAATATAACGAAGACAGGGATGAGGTGATCAGAAGGACCTTGGAAAACGGGGTGAATAAGTTATATATGCCCAATATTGATGTAGCGTCAATCGACGCTATGTTGGAAGCCGAGCTGAGATATCCAGGGGTTTGTATACCCATGATGGGACTACATCCCTGTGACGTTAAAAAGGATTTTGAAAAGGAACTTTATGTGATGGAGGACTGGATTGGTAAAAGAGAGTTTGCGGGGATTGGGGAAACAGGCCTGGATCTTTATTGGGATAAAACTTTTTTTGAACAGCAAAAGGAAGCGCTAAGGATTCAGATCCGATGGGCCAAGGAGAAAAAATGGCCGATTATTCTGCATTGCAGGGAATCTATGGATGAGACCATTGCCATCATCAAGGAAGAAAAAACAGAAGATTTGAAAGGGATTTTCCATTGTTTTTCCGGAAGTCTTGATCAGGCAAAAGAAATTATAGAATTGGGATTTCTTTTAGGGATAGGGGGTGTATCCACCTACAAAAACGGGGGGCTGGATAAGGTACTTCCTGAAATAGGTCTTGATCACCTGGTTTTGGAGACGGATGGGCCCTATTTGGCTCCAGTACCCCACAGGGGCAAGAGGAATTCTCCGGAGTATATTCCGATTATTGCGGAGCGGGTAGGAGATTTGACAGCCTCTACAGTGGATCAGGTGTCAAAGGTGACCACGGAAAATTCAAATCAAGTTTTTCATCATTTTCAGTCATGAACTATAAGATTGTAAGACTCAATACGGCGGCAAAGAGCGAAATTACCTCTTCTGTCCTGATCATATATACCGGAGGTACACTTGGTATGGCCTATGATGAATCCGGGGCTCTGGTTCCTTTTAATTTTGGTCAGATTTTGGAGAAAATCCCCAATCTGACCAATATGAATGTGGCCATCACCGTGATTTCATTTCCAGAGCCGATAGATTCTTCTAATGTGAATATGCATCATTGGGTGGATATGGCTTACATCATCTATGAAAATTACGATAGCTATGATGGCTTTGTGGTATTGCATGGTACTGACACCATGGCCTATTCTGCTTCCATGCTGAGTTATATGCTTCAGGGGTTGAGTAAACCGGTGATCTTTACAGGAGCTCAATTGCCCATTTCTGCCATGCGTTCGGATGCCAGGGAAAACCTCATGACATCGTTGGAGATAGCAGCGGCTAAAGCAAATGGTAAGCCCATAGTGCCGGAAGTGTGTATATTTTTCAACCATATGCTGTTGAGGGGGAACCGTTCCAAAAAGGTGCAGAGTGTTCATTTTGACGCCTTCGAATCCGAGAATTACCCCGCTTTGGCAGAGTCGGGCATTATCATAGATTACAATTATGCTGCCATCAAACCGTATGAGGAAGGAAGCCGGTTGAAATATTTCAATCGTTTGGACAACAATGTGATGGTCCTCAAACTTTTTCCTGGGATTACTGCCAAAGTTTTGGATTCCTGTTTCAATATCAAAGGGTTGAGGGGAGTGGTGCTGGAGACCTATGGCTCCGGTAACAGTCCAAGTGAATCTTGGTTTTTGGATTCCCTTGAGAGGGCTGTGAAAAAGGGTATTATCGTTTTGAATGTATCACAATGTAATGGAGGCAGGGTGATACAGGGCAGGTATCAGACGAGCAAGGATTTGCTGAGAATAGGGGTATTGAGTGGAGGAGATATTACCACAGAAGCAGCAATCACCAAGATGATGTTTCTGTTGGGCAATGAGACTTCAGATGCAGAGATCAGGAGAAAACTGGTGACGCCAATGTCGGGAGAAATGTCCTTGACTGGAATTGCGTAATTTTTTCTAAAAGATGTTGGATACGCATTGAATAATTCATTTCTTTGCACTCCGATTGAGAAATCAGCCATACAGAGAGGTGTCCGAGTGGTTGAAGGAGCACGCCTGGAAAGCGTGTATACCCCTAAAGGGTATCGAGGGTTCGAATCCCTTCCTCTCTGCCAAAGCCAACTTTAGGAGTAGAGTTGGCTTTTTTATTTTTCATTTATATCAATCATGACACCTTACATTGTATGCCCACAGAGCAATTTGTTTGCTAATCAAGTTTATTCCTTTCAGTATTTTGGAGATGAGTGGAATAAGGGGTAAATTTGTGATTGAAAATCAAGCAAAATGGTGTTTTTCTATTTACATATAAATCCACTTTCGGCATTCGATATGGTGCCTTTGCGCTATCTGCTTGATGATATATTTTTAAAATCCTCCAAGGAATTTATTAAGTAATCCCTGTCCAGACCCAGGGCAGGGGAAGTTTCCGGTTTATTCTTACTCAAATCCAACAAGGTTAGTATTAACTGATTCCATGCAGTGAATTCAGGGTGATGCCTGTGTTCCTGTGTGGGTTAATGGTATCAGTTAAAGTGATCCGAAAAATTATTATCATGTCTGAACCAATTATAGTAACAACAGGTATGTATGACCTGATCAAAAATCAAATTCATAGAAAACGGGTTTCCAAGGAACAAGAATCGCTGCTTTTGGAAGAGTTGAAAAATGCAAAGCAAGTCTTAAGACGCGAATTGCCTGTGGATGTAGTTACAGTCGATAGGATTGTTACCGTAAAGAATAATGAAGATGGCAGCCAGAAAAACTATCACTTCGTTGCTGATGACCATAGAAAGGTAAGTAAAGGAAGGTATTCCATATTGTCCGATATTGCATTGGCATTAATGGGAAGAAGGGTAGGAGATGTATTGGACTGGCCGTTTGAAAATGGTCCTATGAAAATAGAGATCGTGAATGTGGAGATTGTCAAATAACGAAAAATTGCTCAATTCCCCGAGGTTCTGCCTTGGGGAATTTTTTATTAAAAATGTACATACTAATAGCAGAATCAGTTAAAATTGCACTTATATACACTGTATTTTTTTTCATATCCGCCTCCATCAAAAACGTTGCTATTGGCTTCTGATAAAAATAAATAGGATATAGGACATGCTGTATTCTATATTGTCATGTGGTTTTGAAAATATTAACGTGAATTATAATAATGGATTTTTGGACATTGATTTTAATTTAAACAGATTAGTTTGTTGCCGATTTGTTGGCAGACTACTTTTTAAACCCAAAATCATTCCACTTAAGTTGTTTGTTTTCCCTTTCGTATAAATTACCTAATGGCTTCATATTCCTTCTTTTAGCTTGCAGAAAATTCAATTTAATAGGTGAGAAATAAACTTTATAAAAAAATTATGATTATTTCCTTTGCAATTTGAAGCGAAAAAATGATAACTTTAAAATCTCATTAATTACGTTAGAAACCGTTTAACCTTTATTTAAAGTCTATTTAAAATCTACATTATGAAAAAGTTAATCGCTTTGTTCATGCTTTCCGGAATCTTGATGTTCCCGGTAATTACGAAAGCTCAGGATGCAGAAGAACAAGTTGCTGCAGAAGAAACTACAGAAGTCGTTGAAGAAGTTGTGCAAGCAACTCCTACAGTCGTAGATGATGAAATCATCGAAGAGGAAAAAGGCTTCCATCAAGTCATCAAAGAAAAGTTTATCGAAGGTGATCCAACTTTCATGTCTCCAGTATTGATCTGTTTGATCTTAGGTCTTGCTGTAGCTTTGGAAAGAATCATCACTTTGAACCTTTCTACTACAAACACCAAAAAACTTTTAGCTAAAGTTGAAGAAGCACTTGAACAAGGTGGTATCGAAGCAGCAAAAGATGTGACCAAAAACACTAAAGGTCCAGTTGCTTCCATCTTTACACAAGGGTTGATGAGATACTCTGAAGGTATCGAAATGGTGGAAAAATCGATCATCGCTTATGGTTCTGTTGAAATGGGCCGTTTGGAAAAAGGATTGGTTTGGATTTCCCTATTCATCTCCCTAGCTCCGATGTTGGGTTTCATGGGTACGGTAATCGGTATGATCGGTGCATTCGATGCAATCGAAGCAGCTGGTGATATCTCTCCTTCTCTGGTAGCAGGTGGTATTAAAATCGCCCTTTTGACAACTGTTGCAGGTTTGATCGTTGCGATTATTCTTCAGTTGTTCTACAACTATTGCGTAGCCAAAATCGATTCTTTGGTTAACGACATGGAGGATGCTTCCATTACTTTGGTGGATATCCTAGTGAAGCATAAATTGACCAAGTAATTCTTGGTTGAGTATTGCTCAGCTCAAATTATCTTTTAATCGAAAATAAACAGAAATGGATACTATAGATATCTTCATGTTCTTGTCATATGGATTGATCATTGGTGGTTCAGTTCTTGCGGTTGTGATGCCATTAATCAAATCGCTTGGAGATCCTTCCAGTTTGGTCAAAACAGGACTTTCGGTCTTAGCACTTGCAGTAGTATTCTTCATTGCCTATTCTATTTCAGATAGTGAAGTATTGCCTAAATATGCTGCTGAGCCGTTTAATTTGACTCCAGGACTTTCTAAGTTCGTGGGAGGTTCACTTCTTACTACATACGCATTGTTCATCATTGCTATAGTAGGAATTGTTGTTACAGAACTTAATAAAGCAATAAAATAATGGCAAGGAAAAAAGGCAGAGTCAGTCAGGAGGTAAACGCAGGTTCCATGGCGGATATCGCTTTCCTGTTGCTTATTTTCTTCCTGGTGACCACGACGATTGCTTCAGACAAAGGTATACTTAACGTATTGCCTCCGAAGCAAGATCCAAATCAGCCACCGCCAGAAATCAAATTGAATGAAAGGAATATTTTCAATATTCTGGTAAATGCCAATGATCAACTTCTTGTAGAGGGTGAATATTTGGATAACACCGATCGATTATCTGAGGATATTAAAGATTTCATTTTGAACTTTGGGTCACCTGATGAAGAATCAATCGCACTATTCAATAGTTTGCCAGCTTCTCTAAGAGCAAGAGCCAAGAGAGATCCTGGATCTTCTGATCATCCAATGACTGGTGGTGCTGTAGTGTCTATTAAGACAAACAGAGGAACTAGTTATGAGCGATATTTGGAGGTTCTTGACCAAGTAAAAAGAGCTTATTTTGAAATTTATGCTGAAAGGGTAGGATTAACTTCCGATCAGTATAGACAACTTACCGGTAAAACACCGGCTGAAAAAGAGCTACTTGATAGAGGTAAGGAAGGAATTCCAATGGCGATCTCAATTGCGGAACCAGATAAAATAGGAGGAAATTGATATGGGTAAGTTTAAGAAAAAAACCAAAACCTCAGAAAATATCCCTACTTCTGCATTGCCGGATATTATCTTCATGCTCCTTTTCTTCTTCATGGTTACGACTGTGTTAAGAGAAAGTGACATCTTAGTTGAACAAAAAATCCCTCAAGCAACGCAATTGCAGAAATTGGAAAAGAAAACTTTGATTTCTTATCTCTATGTAGGTAAACCAAAAAACACAAGTTTGTATGGTACAGAACCAAGAGTACAGGCCAATGATGTTTTGATCAACACGAAAGACATCATTTTGTGGGTTAACCAAGAGAAAGATAAGTTGTCTGAAGCGGAAAGAGATCAGATTACTATTTCCATGAAGGGTGATAGAGATGTTAAAATGGGTCCAATCTCTGATATTCAGTTTGAATTGAGGGAGGCAGACGCCAGAAAACTACTTTATTCTGCTGTTGGAAAGGTTCAAAATTAATCTTTAAATTAATACATGTATTAAAGCTATTCCGTAAGGAATAGCTTTTTTTGTTTCGAAGAAATATGATCCTGAAGAAACTTGAAAATAAGAAAAAGGTCCAAAATGCTTGGGCAATGTATGATTGGGCTAATTCTGTTTATAGCTTGGTGATTACATCCACGATTTTCCCCATATATTTTAACAGTGTTACTTCCTCTGAGAATAAGGGTGATGTAGTGTCTTTTTTTGGGATTGATGTTGTGAATACTGTTCTGTATTCCTATTCTATTTCTTTTTCTTTTTTGATTATTGTCTTTTTATCCCCTTTACTTTCCGGTATTGCTGATTACAGTGGAAAGAAACTTACGTTTATGAAAATCTTTGCTTATTTGGGTTCGGCCGCCTGTATTGGATTGTTTTTTTTTAATGGCGATAATCTTGAATATGGAATTATTTGTGCTGTTTTGGCAAGTATTGGATTTGCGGGTAGCATAGTTTTCTATAACGCTTTTCTTCCAGAAATAGCCACAGAAGAGGAATTTGATTTTTTGAGTGCAAGGGGATTTTCTTTGGGATATATAGGAAGTGTTATTTTGTTGGTACTAAATTTAATCATGATAGAAATGCCGGGTTTTTTCGGAATATCAGACGGTGGACAGGCGGCACGTTGGTCTTTTTTAATCACTGGGTTGTGGTGGGCTGGATTTGCTCAAATCCCCTTTAAGTTTCTGCCAAAAAATCCTTACAACAAAAAAGTTAAAAAAGATTTGTTGAAAAGAGGGTATAATGAAGTCATTAAGATTTTTAAGTATGTCAAAAGTGACAAAATTTTGACAAAGTTTTTGTTGGCCTTTTTATTTTACAGTATGGGTGTACAGACAGTTCTGTATCTTGCGGCTTCCTTTGGTGATAAAGAGTTGGGTTTACCTGGTGATAAATTGATCATAACAATTTTGATAATTCAGTTGGTTGCAATCGGAGGAAGTTATCTATTCGCTTACCTTTCAAAATTATTTGGGAATAAAAGCTCACTGGTAATCATGGTTTTTGTTTGGATTCTGATCTGTGGGGCTGCCTATTATGTGGAAAATGAATACCAATTTTATTCTTTGGCTTTTGTGGTTGGTATGGTAATGGGTGGCATTCAGTCTTTATCTAGGTCAACATATTCAAAGCTTATTCCAGTCAATACGCAGGACCATGCTTCCTTTTTCAGTTTTTATGATGTGACGGAAAAAATGGCGATTGTTTTTGGAACGTTTTCGTATGGTTTTATCGAACAGATTTCCGGAAGTATGCGAAACAGTTCTCTCGCTTTGGGGTCTTTCTTTCTTGTAGGTTTGATTTTTCTTTTGTTAGTTAGAATACCGAAGCAAAGTATTCAAATAATAGAAACCAAACATGCTTAGCATTATTCCAGGTAATAAAATTTCCAGTCTTGACTCTACTTATATAAAAGAGGAAGGAATAAGCTCATGGGATTTGATGGAGAGGGCTGCTTCGGCTTTCTGTAATTTGCTTTTTGAGAAATTGTTAATGGTTCCTGATGATGTCTTTATTTTTTCTGGGCCCGGAAATAACGGGGGAGATGGATTAGCCATTGCGAGGTTGCTGAGTTTAAGAGGAAAGAAGGTTTCGTTAATCGTTTTTGAACAGAATCAAAACTGTAGTAAGGATTATCAGATTAACTTTGAAAAATTGCCTTCTCAGGTACAGGTTTTTAGATGGGACGAATTCGGTTTCGCTTTCAATGATCATGACTTGATCATTGATGGGATATTCGGAGTGGGGATCAATAGGCCTGTTGAGGGTAAATATAGGGAAGTAATAGAGAAACTGAATGAGGCTAAGGGGATTAAAATCGCAATTGATATTCCTTCAGGAATACCTTCAGATAGCCTCCTTATAGGTATTGCATTTAAGGCTGATTATACTTTCACTTTCCAGTTTCCAAAATTGGCACTATTATTTCCTGAACATGCTGAATATAGTGGTGTGATTGAGGTGGCAGACATAGGAATACCAGATCATTTTCTAGAACAGTTTGGTGAAAATCGATATTTCCTAACAGGGGATGATTTGAAAAGTCTACATTTAACCTTTAATAGGTTCAGTCACAAAGGAGATTACGGTAAGGTTTTATTGATAGGGGGGAGTAAGGGGAAAGTCGGTGCTGTTTTGCTTGCTTCTAAAGCAGCATTAAGAACAGGAAGTGGACTTGTTTTCGCATTAGTTCCAGAAGATGAAAGACTCATTTTGCAGATTGGTGCACCAGAAGTGATATTGGCAAATCAGGATGAGATTAAAGGCTTACAGATTTTTGATGCACTTGGAGTAGGTCCAGGTTGGGGGCAGGAAATCGATATTTCCTTTTATGAAAGTTTATTGAAGCGTTATCACAAACCCTTAGTGATTGATGCTGATGGACTTAATCTTTTGTCTGCGCATCCGAGATTAATAGAGCTTGTGCCAAATGGAAGTATTTTGACTCCGCATATAAAAGAATTTGAAAGGATGACAGGGAAGGTTGATCATCACCTGGATAGGCTACAGAAGGCAAGAGATTTTTCAGAAAAACACAACGTCTATCTTGTCCTGAAAGGGCAGTTTACTTCCATTACCTGTCCGGATGGCAGACAATTCTTCAATTCTTCGGGCAACCAATATATGGCCACCGCTGGCTCAGGCGATGTTTTGACTGGCATGGTCACTTCTTTTCTGGGACAGGGTTATCCGCCGTTGAATGCTGCTCTATGTGCTGTTTATCATCACGGTTTGGCGGGTGAATTAGCATCTGAAACAAGGTTACGGGGAACCATAGCCGGTGATATTATTGAAAGTATTCCTGCAAGTTTTTTAAAATTGGGAATTGCCTGAAATTATCAAGCTATTTCAGAACTTAAACTAACCCATCTCGGTTTAACCAACATTGGATTTAATCGATGAATAAAGAAAAGATATTACTTTGGACTCTGGCGGCGATCAATTTCACACATATTGTGGATTTTATGATTTTGATGCCGCTTGGACCTCAATTGATGAGGATTTTTGAGATCAGTCCAAGGGAATTTGGACTTCTGGTTTCATCTTACACCTTTGCAGCGGGTTTTAGTAGTTTTATGGGGGCTTTTGTCCTGGATAAGTATGATCGTCGCACCATAATGTTATGGGTGTTTTTCGGTTTTTTCTTAGGTACATTGGCCTGTGCTTTTTCTCCTAATTATTTTGTACTGTTAGTGGCCAGGATCGTATCCGGACTGTTTGGAGGATTGACCTCAGCTTTGATTTTAGCAGTGATAGGCGATGTAATTCCGGATAATAGAAGGGGAAGGGCCATGGGCTTGGTGATGGCAGCATTTTCGGTAGCATCTGTATTTGGAGTGCCTTTTGGTCTGTTTATCGCCAGTTTATCCAATTGGCATGCGCCTTTTTTGTTTTTGGCAGGTATGTCAGGGCTTATCTTTTGGATGATCTATAGATTTGTGCCATCTATTACCGGACATATTGTGTCAAAGCAGCACAAGCCTACTCCGATTCAAGTAGTTAAAAGGGTAACTGGTAACAATAACCAAATGAGGGCAATTACCCTGACAATCATGATGATGCTTGGGCAATTTATGATTATCCCATTTTTGAGTCCCTTTATGGTAGCTAATGTTGGATTCAGTGAAATGCAGCTGACCTATATCTATATAGCGGGTGGTGCTTTCACTATATTCACTTCTCCTTGGGTTGGCCGCCTGACTGACCAATATGGGAAAGTAAAAATTTTCACCATTTTCATGGCTTTGAATGTTATTCCTATTGGAGTGATCACCCACTTGGGTGTAACCCCAATTCCCTATGTGCTGTTGATTTCAACCATGTTTTTTGTTACTTCTAATGGTAGAATGGTGCCAGCCTCCGCTTTGATTACCGGTACTGCCAAGCCTGAAAACAGAGGAAGCTTTTTGAGTTTCAACTCAGCTGTTCAACAGTTGGCTGCCGGATTTGCATCCTTTGTAGCGGGCTTGATTTTGGCAGAAAACCTCAATGGTGAATTGGTTAACTACAATGTAGTGGGCTATATAGCCATTGTGTTTAGTTTGCTTTGTATTCCCCTGATCAGGAGGATCAAAGTAGTGGATATTGAAGGGACAGCTTCAATGGAAGTAGTGTCAGAAAATGTGCGTTTAGAAGAAAAAATAAAAGCCTGAAGTTAAGGCCTCAGGCTTTCAAAACATTAAAATTATTTTTTAAAATTCCGCATGACCGGGCGTTCTAGGGAAAGCAATCACATCCCTGATATTGCCCATGCCTGTTACAAAAAGGACCAATCTCTCAAAGCCCAATCCAAAACCGGCATGCGGGGTACTTCCGAATCTCCTGGTGTCTAAATACCACCACATTTCTTCTGTAGGGATATGCATTTCTTCCATTCTTTGGGTCAATTTTTCCAATCTCTCTTCTCTTTGGGAACCACCTACGATTTCCCCAATGCCAGGGAAAAGGATGTCCATAGCCGCTACAGTTTTGCCATCATCATTTTGACGCATGTAGAAAGCTTTGATCTCTTTAGGATAATCGGTAAGGATGACCGGCTTTTTAAAATGCTTTTCCACTAGGTAACGTTCGTGTTCTGACTGAAGATCAACCCCCCAGTTTTCCACCAAATACTGGAATTTTTTCTTCTTGTTATGGTTGGAGTTTTTAAGAATGTCAATGGCTTCAGTATAGGTCAATCTCTGGAATTCATTTTCAACCACAAAACGCAATCTTTCCAAAAGACCTAGCTCGCTTCTTTGATCTGCTTTTTTCGCATTTTCTTCTTCTGCTGCTCTCTTATCCAAAAACTCCAGATCATCTTTGCAGTTTTCCAAAGCATAGTTGATGACATACTTCAGGAAATCTTCTGCCAAGTTTTGGTTGTCCTCAGCATCATAGAAAGCCATTTCAGGTTCTATCATCCAAAATTCCGCCAAATGGCGGGCAGTATTGGAGTTTTCTGCCCTGAATGTTGGCCCGAAAGTATAGATGTCAGCTAATCCCATAGCTGCCAACTCACCTTCAAGCTGTCCGGAAACAGTTAAATTGGTTTCTCTTTCGAAGAAATCTTCTTTGAAGTTGATGCTTCCATCTTCATTCAAAGGTGGCTTTTTCAAATCAAGCGTTGTGACCTTAAATGTTTCGCCTGCTCCCTCCGCATCAGAAGCGGTAATGATCGGCGTATGGATATAAAAGAAACCTTTGTCGTTAAAGTATTTGTGTACGGCAAAGGCCAATGCATGCCTAACCCTGAAAACAGCACCGAAGGTGTTTGTTCTCATTCTGAGGTGGGCTATCTCCCTTAAGAATTCTAAAGAATGTTTTTTGGGCTGCAATGGATATTTCTCTGGGTCTGCGTCTCCAAGAACTTCGATGGTTTCAGCATTCAGTTCTGCCTGCTGACCAGCGCCCTGAGAGGCTACAATTTTCCCCTTAATTTTCAAACAAGCGCCAGTCGTTGCTCTCTTTAATAATTCTTCATTAATAATATTCGGATCGGCCACTATCTGAAAATTGGTGATTGAAGAGCCATCGTTCAAAGCGATAAAAGAAACATTTTTATTGCTCCTTTTTGTCCTTACCCAGCCCATCAAGGTGACTTCTTGACCGATATAATCTTTTTCAAGAAGTTCCTTTATTTTTACACGTTTGTTAAAAGCCATATGATTTGTTGAATAGATGAAAGTTAAAGAGCCTCTTCTTAATTGGCTTCTTAAAGGGAATGCAAAAAAACGATATAATAAGCTTTTTATCAAAAAATTGTTCTAATTTCCTAAATTTGGGCACGAGGAAAGATGTAAGTGGACTGTCCAATCTGTATCTTTATTCGAATTTCATAACTCTATGCAAAAATTACATTTAAGTCAGGTTTTATCTCAGAAGCTTTCTCCTCAGCAGATCCAGTTTATCAAACTGCTCCAGGTCCCTACAGCTGAGCTGGAAGCCCGTGTTGAAGAGGAGCTGGAAATTAATCCTGCATTGGAAGAAGGTAAAGAGGAAGAAAAGAAGGAGTCCGAAGATGATTTTGAGGATAACTATGAAGAGGATTTGGGGTATGATGATAAAGATGTAAATCTTGAAGACTATCTCAATGATGATTATGGGGGGTATAAAATGCAGGGTGATGGCAATTACTCTCCTGATGAAGAAGAGAGAGAAATCCCTATTTCAAGCGGTATTTCTCTACATGAGCAGCTTATCAGCCAATTGGGATTTTTAAAACTTGATGAAAGGCAAAGAACAATAGGGAAACAGCTAATTGGCAGTATTGAGAGCGATGGCTATATCAGAAGAGATTTGGAAGCTATCATCAATGACCTTGCATTTAGTCAGAATATTGAGACTGATATTGATGAGTTGGAGGAAATACTTAGAAAAATACAAGGCTTTGATCCAGCGGGTATAGCAGCCAGGAACCTTCAGGAGTGCCTTTTGATCCAATTGGAAAGGAAAGAGCATCACGATGATCCTACTGTTCAGAATGCTATCCGAATAATCAATGATTGCTTTGATGAATTCACAAAAAAGCATTATCCAAAAATTCAGAAAAAATTGGATATGGGAGATGAAGACCTAAAAGAAGCAGTCAATATGATTACTCGTCTTAACCCTAAGCCGGGAGGTATTTCAGATGGTCTGGTGAAGACTCAATACATAATTCCGGATTTTATTCTGACCAACACTGAGGGGAAACTTGAGATTTCGCTTAATTCCAAAAATGCACCGGAATTGCGGGTCAGTAAGTCATATTCTGAGATGTTTGACGCTTATGAAAAAAGTGATAAAAAGGATAAGAAACTTAAGGATACCGTCACTTTTGTCAAGCAAAAGTTGGATGCTGCAAAGTGGTTCATTGACGCCATCAAGCAAAGACAGCAAACACTCCTGAAAACCATGCAGGCGATATTGGAGTATCAGGATGAATTTTTTATCGAAGGTGATGAGACCAAATTGAAGCCGATGATCCTTAAAGATATTGCTGAAAAAATAGAAATGGATATTTCAACTGTTTCCAGGGTTGCAAATAGTAAATCTATTCAGACAGAGTTTGGGATTTTCCCATTAAAATACTTTTTCTCAGAAGGGATTGCTACAGATTCAGGTGAAGATGTCAGTAACAAAGAGGTGAAAAGTGTGTTACAGACTTTAGTAGATGGGGAAAATAAGCGCAAGCCCTTATCTGATGATAAACTGGTGAAGATGCTCAACGATAAAGGCTATAATATCGCAAGAAGAACTGTGGCAAAATACCGTGAGCAATTGCAGATACCAGTAGCAAGATTAAGAAAGGAACTTTAAGTGACCAGAAAATTAGCATTATTCGTCTCTTACTTTTTTCAACCTTTGCTAATGCCTACACTGGTATTTGCTTTTTTAATTTACGGCACTCCGGAGTTAGTGACGATGAATCTTTATAATAAGGGTTTTATTTTATTAATGGTCTTTTTGACCACCTTTATCATTCCGGTTTTGAGTATGGTCATGATGCGATTGACCAAGAACATCTCCTCGTTTCATATGACGGATAAGGAAGAAAGGGTTTTTCCATTTTCTATGATTAGCCTGTTCTATATGTTGACCACCTATTTGTTTTATCTCAAGTTCAAAATTGACCCGATTCTGGTCCTGGCTTTGGCAGTGATTACGATAAGTGTGATTCTTCTGACCAGCATTACCTTTTTTCTGAAAATCAGTGCGCATATGACAGGAATTGCAGGCTTGTTGGCAATCATTGCAGCTGTATTGATCAAAAACCCATCCAATGAATATATTGAATTCTTGCTTTTAAGCATCTTGGTAGCAGGAGGGGTAGCTTCTTCAAGACTGTATTTAAATTCACATAATCCCCTTGAAGTTTATCTGGGATTCTTTTTAGGTTTCGGTGTTTGTTTTGGTGCATTTTATTTTTGGACATAAAAAAAGCCGGATGAACCGGCTTTAAGAGGGGTGTTTTGTGAATTAAAACAAGGCAAAAGATACACCAAAATTTACCTGATTTGCTTCAGTTGCAAAGGGACCCATATCCTTTTGGAAAGCTTGGTTTAAGCTATAGTAGCCCCAAATATTGAATCCAGGGAACCCCATTCTGGTGTATACCCCATATCTAAGAGGACTGAATCCGTAAGATTGTCTGTCTTTTATCCTCCTAGTAAGGCCGCTGTCGTCTGTATATTGGATTTTGGTATGTGCGCTCATGAGGTATCCGATTTTACCACCAAATGCAATCCTCATACTTTTACTGTAATTTCTTCTGTTGAAATGGTACCTGAATTCCAAAGGTATCTCAAGGTAGTTTGTGGAGACATTGTTTTTATCTATGCTGATATTGTTACCGTAAACATCTTTGATTTCAAGTAATTCGCTTGACTCAGTTCCCCTATTTGGGTTGTTGAATAAGGTTCTGTCATCAGTGAATGCATATTTGTCAGTACCTACCCCAATACCAGGATTAAAGGTTAGCCCAGAAGCTTCTCCGATTTTTATTTCAGTCTGGTAATAGATGTTGAAAGTTCTGGAAGAGAAAAATTGGGTATTCAACTCATTGGGTCTATTATTGAGTGTGTTGAACCCAAAATCTATAAATAGATCGCCTTTGATATCGGGTCTTCCTCCGATTGGAGTTCTTTCCTTTTCTTGAGCAAATAGTAAAGCGGTGGCGATAAAGTTAATGAAGAAGACAAGTGTTATTCTTTTCATGAAAGAGTATATTGATTTTAAAATTTCGGCTAAATTATAAAATCCAATGTGATTTGCTGTTCTTTTTCTCTTAATTATTCTTAATTGAAATTCAGATACATCAATTAAATTGACAAAAACTCCGGAATTGATTTTTGTTTATTTCAAAAAGCTCACTACTTTTGCAAACCCAATTGGCCTCGTAGCTCAACTGAATAGAGCACCTGATTACGGCTCAGGAGGTTTCAGGTTTGAATCCTGACGAGGTCACTTACTTAATCTTGCATCGGTAAGATTTCCAATACCAGGTTTTGATTACGTACAAGATAGTCGCAGAGATTGTGTCTATTTGAGGTATTTGAAGCTTGGCGCTATCACAACTTATCACCTGAAGAGATGATAAGTTTATTTGAAATTCTTAATCTTTTCTCCCTAATTTAACGTTTAAAATAGAGAAAGATTGTAGCACAAAAAATAAAACAACAGGTTTTCAGTCTGTTAGCTACAAAAAAGAAATAAATCAAATTTTCCTGATAATTAAGTCTTGCGAAAAGCAAAAAGCTTATTACCTTTGCACTCCTGTTCGGAAGGAACGGGAAAAAAAGATGATGGCCTTATGGTCAGCGATACTGTCTGGAGAGATGGTAAAAGTTCTTTGAAGTGATGGATACGAAACGACAAGAAACCATTG
>NZ_JBHLWI010000005.1:0-5351 GCF_042432905.1 Fontibacter flavus
CTTATGTGAACACCAACGAGACTTCCGAGCAGAGCGCAACGGCAACGACCACGATCACACAGTCCCCATCGCTGACCATCAGCAAAACTGTGGACGCTACCAATATTTCGGCTCCACAGGATCTGACCTACACGATCACGGTGACCAACACTGGCAACGTGAGTTTGACCGGAGTTGCGGTAACGGATCCTTTTGCAGGCGGTGCTACATTGGAAAGCGGAGACGCTGACAATGACGGTGTGCTTGACATCGGAGAGGCCTGGGTTTACAGCGCTGTTTATGCAGCCACCCAGAGCGATATTGATGCGGGAGATGACCTGGTTAACACCGCTTATGTGAACACCAACGAGACTTCCGAGCAGAGTGCAACGGCAACGACCACGATCACGCAGTCCCCATCGCTGACCATCAGCAAGACTGTGGACGCTACCAATATTTCGGCTCCACAGGATCTGACCTACACGATCACGGTGACCAACACTGGCAACGTGAGTTTGACCGGAGTTGCGGTAACGGATCCTTTTGCGGGCGGAGCGGCCCTGGAAAGCGGAGACGCGAACAATAACGGCGTGCTTGACATCGGAGAGGCCTGGGTTTACAGCGCTGTTTATGCAGCCACCCAGAGTGATATCGATGCGGGAGATGACCTGGTGAACACCGCTTTTGTGAACACCAACGAGACTTCCGAGCAGAGCGCAACGGCAACGACCACGATCACACAGTCCCCATCGCTGACCATCAGCAAAACTGTGGACGCTACCAATATTTCGGCACCACAGGATCTGACCTACACGATCACGGTGACCAACACGGGCAACGTGAGTTTGACCGGAGTTGCGGTAACGGATCCTTTTGCAGGCGGTGCTACATTGGAAAGCGGAGACGCTGACAATGACGGTGTGCTTGACATCGGAGAGGCCTGGGTTTACAGCGCTGTTTATGCAGCCACCCAGAGTGATATCGATGCGGGAGATGACCTGGTTAACACCGCTTATGTGAACACCAACGAGACTTCCGAGCAGAGTGCAACGGCAACGACCACGATCACGCAGAATGCATCTATCATCATTAATAAGACAGCTGACAAAACTGTAGGCATTTTGGAAGGGGATTTGATTACTTATACTTATGTAGTGACAAATACTGGAAATGTGTCTATCAATAATATTAGTGTTGATGATGTACATCCGGGTACAGGTACTTTAAGTACATTGTCAACTTCTGATGCGACTGATAATGTGTTGCCTGGACAAACGGTAACTTTCACAGCTACCTATACCGTGACGCAACAGGATATTGATTTGAATACTTCTATTGTAAATACAGCTACTGCTACAGGAATTGCTGTAAATGGAGATCCGGTTTCGGCTTCTGATACGGAAACTATTACGCCTGAAGCGGCTTCGCCAAGTATTGAATTGATCAAAGAGGGTACTTATGTGGATGCCAATGGTGATGAATTGAAGAGTGCAGGCGATCAGATTGTCTATACTTTCACCATCACTAATACAGGAAATGTTTCTTTAACTAATGTGGTGGTTACTGATCCATTTGTGGAAGTTTTGGGAGAGGCAATACCTGTTTTGACCCCAGGGTCTACTGATGCCACTACCTTTACGGCTGTTTACACGGTTACACAAGCTGATGTCGACAGAGGCAATTTTAGAAATACGGCTCAGGTTACGGGTCAATACAATGGAGATGTTACAGCGACTGATGATGATTTCCAGACTTTTGCGAGTGTTTCCAGGATTAGGATGCAAAAAACAGCTGACAAGACAACGAATGTTGAAGCAGGAGATGTAATTACTTATACCTATGTAGTTAGAAATACCGGGAATGTTACTATCAACGATGTAAATGTTACGGATGATCATCCTGGAACAGGAGTATTGAGTCCAATTACGACGACAGATCCAACTAATGGTATAGCGCCTTATGGAACGGTGACCTTTACTGCCACATACACTGTAACGCAAGAGGATATTGATAATAATATTCCAATAACTAATACAGCTACTGCCACAGCAACTTGTGTGAGAGGTTGTCAATTAGAATGGAAGGATACAGAAACCATTACTCCAATAGAAGCTGCTCCACAAATTGACCTCCAAAAAGAAGGAACTTATGTGGACACTAATGGAGATGGTAGAGCAAGTGCTGGAGATCAGATTACTTATACTTTCACTATCACCAACAATGGCAATGTGACATTGAACAATGTTCTGGTGACTGATCCTTTGGTGACAATGGAGGGTGTTGCGATAGCAAGCTTGGCTCCAGGCTCATTTGACGGAAATACATTCACTGCTGTGTATACACTGACTCAGGAGGATATTGATGCTGGTTCATTTACCAATACAGCCACTGTTTCATCCGATTATAAAGGTGAAAATGTGAATGATACAGATAGTGATACACAGACTTTTGTAAGGGTAAGTGGAGTTGAAATTGAGAAAACGGCAGATAAGACTTCAGTGAGTGGTGCGGGTGAGGAAATCATTTACACTTTAACAGTAACCAATACTGGTAACGTAACCCTTGAGAATGTCAATGTGATCGATGTAAAAGTAAACGTTGATCAAAATGTGGGCACTCTGGCACCAGGCGAAAGTGCAAGCGTTACTGCAACATATGTGGTAAGTCAGACTGATATGGATGCCGGTACGATTGTAAACGTAGCAACAGTCAGTGGTACTGATCCTAATGGGGAAGACACTAACAATGAAGATAGTGTGACTGTGGGAGTTAATCAAAACCCTTCCCTTGCACTTAATAAATCTGCTGATAAAAATTCAGTCAGTGCAGCAGGAGAAGAGATTATTTATACTTTGACTGTTAGAAATAATGGCAACGTTACGCTTGAAAATGTTACTGTTGTCGATGCTAAAGTGAATGTGAACGAGAATGTCGGCACTTTGGCTCCAGGCGAAAGCGCTACAGTGACTGCCACTTATGTGGTGAGTCAGGCGGATATGGATACAGGCAGCATTGTAAACGTGGCAACTGTGAGTGGTACCGATCCAAACGGTAATGATACCGATACAGAAGACGGCGTGACCGTTGATGTCGATCAGAATGCTTCGCTTTCCTTGAACAAGACTGCAGATAAGACTTCAGTCAGTGCAGCAGGTGAAGAGATCGTCTACACGCTTACTGTGACCAACAACGGCAACGTGACCATTGAAAATGTAACGGTTGTTGACGAAAGAGTCAATGTTAACGAGAATGTGGGTACTTTAGCTCCAGGTCAAAGCGCTACAGTGACTGCCACTTATGTGGTGAGTCAGGCGGATATGGATGCAGGCAGCATTGTAAACGTGGCAACTGTGAGTGGTACCGATCCAAACGGTAATGATACCGATACAGAAGACGGCGTGACCGTTGATGTCGATCAGAATGCTTCGCTTTCCTTGAGCAAGACTGCAGATAAGACTTCAGTCAGTGCAGCAGGTGAAGAGATCGTCTACACGCTTACTGTGACCAACAACGGCAACGTGACCATTGAAAATGTAACGGTTGTTGACGAAAGAGTCAATGTGAACGAGAATGTGGGTACTTTAGCTCCAGGTCAAAGTGCTACAGTGACTGCCACTTATGTAGTAAGTCAGGCGGATATGGATGCCGGTACAATCGTAAACGTGGCGACCGTGAGTGGTACCGATCCAAACGGAGCGGATACGGACACAGAAGATGAAGTAGTAGTTGAAGCAGAGCAGATAGCCTCTCTTACTGTAGAGAAGACTTCGGATGTGGATCAATATTCTGAACTTGGAGAAGTTATTGTCTATACCATTACAGTGACCAATACAGGAACTGTATCCTTGACAGATGTAAATGTGGTAGATCCACTGACAAAATATGAAACCATTATTCCTGTAATTGCTCCGGGTGTATCCGTTGAACTGGAAACCAGTTACACTGTCACCATAGATGACCTTGAGGCTGGATCCATCCTAAATACAGTAAATGTTGTCGCAACTGACCCGAATGGAAATGAAGTTACTGGAACTGATAATGTTACGGTTTCCGGTTCGGCAAAACAGATCATTGCCAATGATGATGACTTCGGAGATCGATTCCTGGATTTCACTGGAGTTTTAGGAAATATTCTTGAAAATGATTTGCTTGAAGGTCAGCGTCCTGATCCAGATGATGTAGACTTTGAGTTTACTGAACTGGATGGCATCATCGGTCTGAATATCAATGAAAACGGTGAGTTGAGCTTGTTGATCCCTGGCATCAATGAAGCACGTGAGTATACACTAAGATATGTTCTTAGAGAGACAGCCAACCCAACCAACAGTGATGAAGCGTTTGTAGTCTTTAGATTGTTGAATAATGAAGCTGATCTGAGCGTAACCAAAACTTCAAATGAAATCGAAATATTTGAAGGTGATGAATTTGATTACGTGATCACTGTTAGCAATGTTGGCGGCACTGATGCCACGGAAGTTGAAGTGACTGATGATCTGCCAAACGGGTTGACGTATATCAGTTCAAGCTTCGTCTCTACTAATCCTGCGGTAGAATTGACTACCTCAGTGCAAGGAAATAGGGTGACTTGGTCAATTCCTTTCTTACCAGCTGACGCTGTTGTGACCATTACACTAAGAGTGAAAGCTAACGCCTTGACTGGCAATGTACCTGTCACGATTACAAATGGAGTGACTGTAGTTTCTGCAGAAGATGAAGTAACCCCTGGAGATAATAGTGATACTGATGTGAACACAGTAAGTCCATTCTTTATTCCTAACGTGATTACACCTGACGGAGATGGTAAGAATGATACCTTTGAAATCAAAGGACTTGGTAAGTTTGTCAGCAACGAAATCATCATCTTTAACAGGTACGGAGATCATGTCTATCAGCGCAAAGACTACAACAATGACTGGAATGCTCCAGGTCAGGTTGCCGGTACCTACTTCTATGTTCTCACTGCGGTTGATTCTCAAGGAAGAACACATGATTTTAAAGGATGGATCCAAGTGATTAAATAAGTTGTAGAAGAAAGCTACAATAGTATTTTTTAAAAAATTAAAGAGGCGGCCAGATGGTCGCCTCTTTTTGTTTTAAATACTTTTTGATGGAATGACCTGTCAAGTTGTTTAAAAGCCTAATTATCAGGTATTAATATTTATTAAAGATACCCATAATAATTTTCACCCCTATAAAAACGTATTATAAAAATAAATAAATGTGTTTTGTTTAAAATATTTTTGTGTTGATGCTTGACATGAAAAGCAAAAAAATGTATGTTTACGGCATAAAAGAATATTTGACAGTTTACCGGGGGTTATTTCTGGTGCTGTTGGGGTCCCGGGGGCGTTTTTGACCGGGTTCCGGTCATA
>NZ_JBHLWI010000050.1:0-48109 GCF_042432905.1 Fontibacter flavus
CTTTCTTACTGTAAAGACGTTCTTTCAAACGTTCACTCATCTTAGGATCATTTAATAAGTCATCAATTGTCTTTTTCTTGTTCATATTGTGTAAAGTTAGCAGACACACTTAAATGAACAGTCTCTATACGAATTACTCAAAACAAAATAAGCTGATAGTATATCACATAAAATCCAGCCAAGATTAAAACAACACCAGCAATACGCTCCATATAAGGGAGAATTTTTCTTAAATACCTTTGCAACACATTTTGAGCGAAAGTGGCTAATACTATTGCCAAAATCATCATAACTGCAAATCCCACAAAGTATGCCACTAAGTAACTCGTCCCCAATAAAACATTTTCGGCTGCTATAGCTTGGGTGGCAACAACCAAAAACAATGGAAATAGACATCCAAGCGCTCCAATAGCATAAGCTATTCCAAAGAAGAAAGCTTCTGAGCTTTCTCTTTTCGTAGAGGGTTCACTGAAGTTAAGATTTAAAGAAATACTTTTTCCAAACACCATCAGTAGGCCAAGAATCACCAATAATCCTCCCATTCCCACTGTAATAAATTTCATGTTTTCTTTCAGCAATTGACTTGCTAAAATGATAAGCGTCCCAGCTAAAGCATAGACCAGCAAGATTCCTGAAATACTGAATACTGCTAATTTTAGACCTCTTAGTAATTTTGTTATCAAATTGCTCTCAAGTCCTGAGTTCCGGGATATATAAGTCATTATATATCCCGGAAGCAGGGCCACGGCACAAGGTGCCAAAAATGCCATAATTCCCTGAAGGAATGAAAATGCAACAAAATCCATTCTATGCCTCGATCAGAGATTGGAAAACTTTTCGGAACTCGTCTGCTGTCATTACAGCCCGTTCCATAAATTGAATATTGCCATTTTTATCTATACCTACGGTAGTGGCCTGGGCCTTGGCTCCAAGTTTGACCATCAATTCCGGATTTCCGGGAGCTACAGGAAAAGTTAAATTTTTCTCTTTTACCAGTTTTTTCATGACCGTGGCATCATCAGTAGGATCAATACTTACCGCGACGAAATTAAGTTTATCCTTGAATTCAGGATATACTTCTGAAAGACTAGGCCAGTTTTTGGCACACATGGGACACCAGGAAGCTGTAAGGTAAACTACTGTCGGCTTTCCCTCTTTTATTGATTTTTTTAAACTTACCTCTTGTCCATCAATGGTTTGGACTTCAAAATCCGGGACTTTTTCAAGATTAATTTCAATTTCATTTTCCGAAATAGAAGGTGTTGAATAAACCGAAAGAAAAACAAGCGAAATTGATGTTAGAAATGTTAAGAATAATTTCATGGTTAATTAATGTTTAAATATTGATAATAATTGATACATAGAAGGACTTTGTAGACCTCTTTTCTTTATTAGTCGAAGAATTCTAGTAAACCTGACAAACTTTTGGAGATTTTTATAAAAAAAGTTAATCTCACGCTGATTTTCGGATATGGGCTATTAATCCTCTTGGCAATTAGCAAAAGTCTAAGTTTTTGCAAAAAATCAGATGAACTTTCCCAAAATTTCGAATTCTAATCTTTGTTTTTCTAACTTTAACAGCGTTAAAACTCCGCACTACAAACTATCATATATGAAAAACACAATATGCCTCTTATTGATATCATTCTTTTATTTTCCGCTTATGGCCCAAAATTATTTTACTACCCAATACCCTCAAGTTTGGGAAAGAGCCTCCGCATATACGCTCGCTGTGGCCGAGGCTATGCCAGAAGAAAATTATGGTTTCAAGCCTGAAAAAGATGCAATGACCTTTGGCGGCCAGCTGCTCCATATTGTGGACAATATTAGCTTCCTCACCAGGCTTATTTCCGGAGAGTCCAAATCTTTTTATGATCGAAGCACAGCTGGAGCACTCAGCAAAGAACAGATCCTGGAAATTCTGAAAAATGCCAATGCCTATGTCGGACAGATTATCATGGATATTTCCAATGATAATTTGAATGCACCGATTGAGTTTCGCAATCTGGAGATGACTAGGGAGAATATTTTTTATTTGCTGAGGGATCATCAGGTACATCATCGTGGACAGTGCATTATCTACCTCAGGATGGAGGGAGTCAATGCTCCTCCTTATGTGGGTTGGTAGAAAGACGACTTTGAAAAAATGAAGATTTACAAGCATCATCCTAATAATAGCATATTCTTTTTATACCAATGATGGATTTAAAGGGTACGTCACTCTGACGTAAAGAGGGGACTCTTTCGCTTGAGCATGGGAGATCCTTCAATCCCGCAAGCTCCGGCTAAGGATGACGTGCACCAACTGTCATTCCCTTTCTGTAAATGTTAAATTTTAAATACTCGGAATGAATATGGATCAGTATTGATTCTATCTGTACTCGGGATTGGGATGGTCATGGTCACTTTTGTCCCACTCAGAGCGAATATTGCCAAAAGCCGGAATCCCGTCTTTTAACAATCTTGCCAAATGCATCAAGTTCCAGGTCATAAAGGTGGTGTTGCGGGTGGTAAAATCATTTTCAAGACCTCCACTGTTTTCATCCAGATAGCTTGGTCCCGGGCCTGCTTCACCGATCCAGCCTGCATCAGCCTGCGGTGGTATGGTATATCCTAAATGTTGGAGGCTATACAAAATATTCATCGAGCAGTGTTTGATACCGTCTTCATTTCCAGTTACCAGACAGCCACCTGCCTTTCCATAATAGGCATATTGACCTGCTTTATTAAGATTGCCCGAAAACCCGTAAAGTCTTTCAATTACTTTGGTGGCGATGGAAGATTTTTCTCCCAACCAAATAGGAGTACCGATCACTAGGATATTTGCCTCCATTACTTTGTCCTGAATGGACGGCCAATCATCCTTTTCCCAACCGTGTTCGGTCATATCAGGATATACACCATAAGCGATTTCATGGTCTACTGCTCTTATAATTTTTGTTTTTACCCCATTGGCTTCCATGATGGTCTGCGACATGGCCATCAGTCCTTCAGTATGGGAAAGTGATGGGGATTTTTTTAAGGTACAATTTATAAAAACAGCTTTGAGGTCTGAGAAATCATAGGGGTTATCCTTATTCCATTTTTTCTGAATACTATTGAGATTGAATTTCATGGTCATTTTGTTTTTTTGATTAAAAAGAAGTTTCTACGATTATTTCTTCATGTAAGGTCCTGTGAACCGGGCATTTGTCAGCTATTTCCAATAATTTGATTTTCATTTCGTCTGTAAGATCTCCAGTAATTTGAAGTTTGCGAGAAAACCTGCTCACTTTAGCCCCCTGCCTGTCTGGATTCTGGCTATCTTCTTTGTGTACCTTGTCATGATTCAGGTATACGAGGATCTCTCCGAGCTTCCAACTCTTTCTTTCTGCATACATTTTCAGTGTCATGACTGTACAGGCACCCAATGCAGCCATCAAAAGATCATAGGGTGTGGGACCCAAATTTTCACCACCAACTGACTTGGGTTCATCCGCCAATAGGTGATGATAAGGTGTCAGGATTTCGGAGGTATAACTTTCACCAAAAAGCCTGACTTTTACCTGATGCCCGTCCGTATCGTATTCTTTTATTTCAGCAGGTAAGTATTTTTTTACCCAGCTACTGATCAATTCTCCGGCATAGCGGCTTTCTTTTTCTTCTGATAATAAATGGTCTGCTCGATCTAAGCTGATAAAACTTTTGGGATGGTGGGCATATTGATATAGCTCAGCGGCATTGGAAATATCTACGATTTGATCTTGCGGGGAATGCATAATCAACACTGCCTTCCTAAGTTTACCCAGTATATCGGAGAGACTTTTGGATTCCAGATCTTCTACAAACTCTCTACTGATATGAAAAGGTCTACCTCCAATGTTTACCTTTGCTTTCCCTTCCTTTTTGATTTTTTCCAAATCTGATTCAAAAAGATGCTGAACATGCCTGGGTTCGGATGGCGTGCCAATGGTGACGAGTGCTTGTACTGAATTCAATGCTTCAGCGGCAAAAACCACTGCAGCCCCTCCCAGAGAATGGCCGATCAATAGCTTAGGAGCTTGGTAATTTTCCTCCAAAAAATTTGCGGCTGCTATCAGGTCAGATACATTGGAGGAAAATCCTGTCTCTTCAAATGCTCCTTCTGAATTTCCTAATCCCGTAAAATCAAAGCTGAGCACTGCTATACCACATTGGGAAAGCGTATCACTGATATTGCTTACAGCCTTAAAATTCTTGGAACACGTAAAGCAATGGGCAAAGAGTGCATAAAATCTTGGAGGAGAATCTAAAGGAAGGTAAAGCTTCCCGGAAAGTGAATAGCCATTTTGATTATAAAAATTAACCCTTTCTATTTTCATATTACACGAATTTATGTGAAAGTAAATCTTTCTGACGCGGCATTATGTCGCCCTGGTGACAAGGTAAGCAATAGAATTTCCGTAGTTTTCAAATTATATGAAGATAAAGGAAGAATTGACATATAGAAGGGATTTATTCACCTTTTCCCAAAGTCAATCTCTCACCAATTTTGTATCATCAATAAAACAAAAAAATATTATGACTACACAATCAAAAAGATTTGAAGTACCCACATTGGAAAATGTATCAGAAAAAAACCGTGGCATCTTAACTGCGATCAAGGATAAAGTGGGAATGGTTCCCAATATATATGCGACCTATGCATTGTCTGATAACGCGTTGGAGCGATACACCACTTTTGCCAATGGCAAAACGAGTTTCAACAACAAAGAGAAAGAGGTCATCAACCTGATTGTTTCTCAAGTAAATGGATGTTCTTATTGTCAGGCAGCCCATACTGCTATTGGAAAAATGAACGGGTTTACCGACGAGCAGATTATTGATCTGAGAAAAGGTTCTGCTCCATTTGATGCCAAGTTTGATGCTTTGGTAAAAACAGCCAAAGCAATAGCAGAGAACAAAGGAAAAGTAAATGATGAAACTTTGGACGATTTCTTTGAAGCTGGATATACCAAAGCGCATTTTGTGGATCTAATAGTAAATGTGGGAGAAAAAACCATTACAAACTTTCTCCACAACGCCACAGAAATCCCTGTGGATTTCCCTGAGGCCCCTCAATTGTAATCATCTGCATTTAATAAAACAAAAAAAGCCTTTTCCTTCGGGATAGGCTTTTTGTTTGCTCCATGAAAAAACTGCTTTATTTATGCTTGAAAGGCTTCGGCGTCACTGCACCCATTACTTTGATTCTGGTACTGATGAATATGGAATATGTCCCATTGGATTGGAGGCTCCAATGGATAAAATCTTGGTTTGTTGCGGGAACTTTAGCTACCTTGATTACCGGATATATTCAACCAACTATTAGACTTAAATTTGATTCTTTAAAGACTAAGGAAAACCAAAAAGAAACCCAATAATGGATTACTTCTACTCTGAAAAAAAAATTGGAGCAAGCTTTATTCTTGTTTCCGGCGATTCAATTCTAGAAAAGCTGAATGGTTCTTCAAGATTTCTGAAGTTTTTTTGGAACAGAGGTCTGGGAAATGTCAGCATACAAATCAATCATCTCCCTGTAGATTTAATGCCCAATCAAATTGCATGTACGACCTACAATCAGGAAGTCGGTATTTCAAACGGATCTCAGGATTTGGTTGCGCTTTTCTTCAATCGGGAGTTTTATTGCATTCATACCTTTGACCAGGAGGTCTCCTGCAATGGGCTTCTCTTTTTTGGTTCTGACTTCACCCCTATTCTTCAGCTCGATGCTGATGAAACAGAAAAACTAAACACTTTGATACATGTGTTGCAACAGGAATTTATCATACATGATACCAATCAGGAAGAAATGCTTAGAATTTTGCTTAAAAGATTTATCATCAGACTTACCCGACTAGCCAGAAAACAGTTACTGAAAAGCACAGAAAAACAGGAAGATATTGATTTGGTAAGGTCATTCAACGTTTTGGTTGAGGAACATTTTAAGGAAAAAAAATCCGTATCAGAGTATGCAGAGCTGTTATTTAAATCTCCCAAAACCCTTTCAAATGTTTTTTCGAAAGTAAGCAAAAAATCTCCCTTACAGGTGATTCACGAAAGAATAGCCACCGAAGCTAAGCGACTATTGATTTACACTGATTTACCGATTAAGTCTATAGGTTACGAGTTAGGTTATGAAGAATATGCACAGTTCAGTAAGTTTTTTAAAAAAACTACTGGTATCAGTCCTGCGGAATTCAGGGAGAGTTCTTATTCTAATTCCTTGCTACCCTAATATATTTTTTTTCAGAAGAAATCAATTTTAATGTAATTGTTTGTCCTGTTCAGAATTACTTTTCAAACTGAATTATTACAAATTTTAATGCTTAAAATTTCATTGGCAGCAATTTCCCTCTTTTTGAACTGGAGGACATTTGACACTGCCATAGCTACAAAACACACAGCAATCCCCCTGCTTTGGTTTCATCAGCTCTCCACAGTTTTGACATTCGTAAAAGTACTGGCACGAGTCCTCTGGCATGGTTTCAGTTTCCTTAAACCCACATTTTGGGCAAGTGATTTTGGATTTCAGTTGAATTTCCATTTTTACTTTGTTTTGGTGATTGTATAACCTGTTCCATTGATAGCAGTTTCAATTTCAGCTAAACTTACTTTGGATTGGTCAAATTCTACTTTGGCAGTCCCTTCTTCATAAATTGCAACTACCTTAACAATGCCTGGTAATTTGTTCACGTGATTTTCTACGTGCGAAGCACAACCACTGCAAGTCATTCCTTTTACATCAAAAGTTACCGTTTGGATGTTAGCGGCATTGACGATTATTACTTCCTTGTTGTTGTTTGTAGGATAGAAAATGTGTGCATAATGTGGAAATGAAAGCATCAAGGCTGCAAATACGGTAACACTTCCCAAAAATGTTTTGGTCTGCATAATGGGTTCCTTGTCATTTTCTTCACAGTCACACTTGATTACTTCTGCTGTTCGGGGTTTGAGTTTTTGGTACCAAGCAAAGCCTAATACCAAAAAGGTAATACAGATAAGATAAGGTCTTGCCGGTTCCATCCAAGAAAATGTAGATGCCACTCCTGAGGCTCCTGAAATAAAAGCCAATACAGGTGTAATGCAGCAAAGTGATGCCGCTACTGCCGAAAGCACTCCGGCTCCGACAAAACTATTGGTCTCCTTATTCATACTGTTTCCATTTTTTTATTAATTATGATGTGTTTAAAAAATGGAAGAAGTAAAGAAAGATGCGCTTGTTTCAAAGAGTAGAAAATGGTTTGTCCTTCTCTTCTACCTTTAATGACGTTTCCGTCTTTGAGTTTTCTTAGGTGCTGGGAAATGGCAGGGATACTCATTTCGAGAATATCGGAAAGATCACAGGGACAAAGCTCATTTTCTTTTTCTATCAAGAACAAAATTTTTAACCTTACTTCGTTTCCAGCCAATGCTAAAAGTCCACTCAATTGACTGAAGGACTGATTATTGACTTGAATTTCCTTTCTACAGTTTTCGATTTGAACACTGTCCGCAAACGCTCTGATACAGGTTTGATTGTTTTCCATGGCATGTTGTTAATGTTTGAACACATAGCTAAATTTAAACAACCTTATTAATTAAGCAAATTCTTAAATAAGGTATCTTTTCTTTTGTCCTTTATGCGACATTACCGAAATTTATTATCGGATACTTTTAAATAAACTTTAAAATATTGAAAATCAGCATCATCATTCCTTCCCAAAACAACAGTACTTACTTAGCCAATCTTTTGCCTTACTTGAAATCAAACACAAACAGGCAGCAATTGGAAGAAATACTCATAGTAGAAGAATTGGAAACCAGACAATTGGTCAAGTTGGCAGAAAAATCCCATGCCAAGTTGTATATATTTAAAAATAGCGACACTAATCTTAAAGCAGAAGCTGGCGCATTCTTGGCAAAGGGTGAAATTCTTTATTTTATAAAACCGGGACATTTCCCGCCAAGGGATTTTGCTTCAAGGATAATTTGTGCAGTGGAATTGAGAATAAAGCTTGGCTCTCTATACCATCCTTTGATTGCAAAACTGTGCAATTATATCCAATTGCCATGGATAGATCGAATGGTCATTTTTTTCTCTCCAATTTCAAATCTCTTTATTCTGAACCGGCTATTTCACCAAAATGGGGGATTGAAATATAATGGTAGGGCTTCCTCACTTCAGGAATTTTTGAATAAAAAAGAATTTCGATCTACTTTAGGTATTATTCAATAAAACCCAGACAAATGGCCAGAATCCATGTAATCCAGGAGGAGGAAGCAGAAGGAATGCTTCAGAAAGTGTATCAAGACTTGATACAAAGCAGGGGCAAGTTAGCTGAAGTACACAAAATACAGTCTTTGAACCCCAAAACGATCATCAGCCATATGCAACTCTACATGGATATCATGTATGGACAATCCCCTCTCAAACGTTGGCAAAGGGAAATGATAGCGGTGGTAGTATCTGTAACCAATCAATGTGCGTATTGTACCCAACACCACGCTGAGGCTTTGCATATCTTCTGGAAAGATGTAGATAAGATGAACGAATTGATAGATAATAAAAATGTCTCAAGCCTTGAGCCAATCAATCAGTTATGGAATAAACTTGCCAAAACCATTACCGCTACTCCTTCATCTCCTGAGATAGGTGAAACCATCGAAAAACTGAAAAATCTCGGTCTTGATGACAGAAGCATCCTTGATGCTACGCTCGTCATTGCCTATTTCAATTTTGTAAACCGTATCATCCTTGGTCTTGGGGTGGAATTAGAAGCTGATGGGGGGAAAGGCTATAAATATGAATAAATAATAATGGAATTTGGGAAGAATTGACATATACCAGGGAATCATGGCCATTTAGGACGGAGACTTTTTCCATCACTTTTGTACCATAATAAAAACGCAAAAACTATGGAAGCAAAAAAAATTGATTGGAAAAAAGCAATTCTAGCGGGCATTGCAGGAACTATTTTATTTGACCTGATGGGACTTGTTGCCATGGGTACTTGGTGGGACATTCCAGCACTCTTGGGAGAAAAAACTGGACTTGGACTAGCTTATGGAGTATTTGGACATTTTTCCAATGGGATCCTGCTGGCTGTGTTATATGCAGGTATAGCACCTTCCTTATTTGGCCCCAATTGGTTGAGACCATTTATCTTCATTACTGCACAGACCATCGCCCTGGTTTGGTTCTTTATGTTCCCTTTGGTTGGTGCCGGGGTTGCAGGCTTAAATGTCGGGCCTGATATGGCTATCGGTTCTCTAGTGAGGCACTGGCTATATGTTGTTCCTTTTATTTTCCTGATCAACCCTACTTTTCAAACCAAAGAATCTACTTCGAAAACAGCGGTTGCTTAATGAAAACTAAGTTCAATCCTGGCAGGTTGCATTAACCTGTCAGGTATTATTTCTTATTTTTTCAATGCCTCCTGATCTTTGATATAGATCCTTCTACGGTCATATTTGATCGTTCCTTCTTTTTCCAAATCAGAAAATACGGAGGTGACCGTTTGCCTGCTAGTGGCAGTGAGTTTGGCAATGTCTTCATGGGTAAGCTTGAGTTCTACTACCTTTTGGTTTTCTTCTCCAGCAATAGATCTTCCCAATTCTTCAGCCATTTCTAGGATAAAGCTTTTAACCCGCTGTTCGGAAGTCTTAAAAACTAAATTCTGCAACCTATTCTGGACTTTTTTAAGTCTAAACCCTATCAGTTTGGTTACCTCAAAATTAAACTTAGGATTCTTGGCCATCATATTTTCGAAATCCTCTATTTTCACTTTACAGATCACGGCATCCTCAGTTACTTCTGCGATTTCCTCTCTTTTTTCCTGTCCAGAAATAGAAAGTTCTCCAAAGACTTCTCCGGGGCCTAAAATCGCCATGATCATTTCTCTTCCATCATGGGAAATCTTTGAGATTTTCACTTTCCCTTTTTTCAAAAGAAAAACACTATTGGCACTATCTTCAGAAAAATAAAGCACCTGTTTTTTTGGAACATCTGACATGATAGCCAAACTATCCATCATCTTGATCTCCTCCGGTTCCAAAACCTGAAGCATGCTGAAATTCTCCAAATACCAGATTTTTGTCTTATCCATTCTAAGTTCAAAATTCGCTTTCACCTGCAATATCTAAATTAATTTGTGAATATCGACTTTTGCACTATTGTCATTTTGACGACAGCCCAAAAATATAAAATGCATTAGTTTCGATTGGATTTTAAAAAACTAGACCATATGACCTCCCAGCAAAATGAAAAACTGAAGACACCAGTAATAGAAAAGTGGGTTAAAGATTATTATAAAGATCTATACATTCGGGCCAGGTTCAAAACAGGTAATTCTGCGCTTGCGGAAGATTTAGTACAAGAGACTTTTTTGTCAGCGTACAGAGGCTATTCCAAATTCAAAGGAGAAAGCTCTCCCAGGACCTGGCTGATGCAGATTCTTCATAACAAAATAGCAGATCATTTCAGAAAAAAATATAAGTCGCCAATTGATACCAAGCTTGCAGATTCTCAATATGAAGTCACAAGTCATTTTGATTCATTTGGTAACTGGGAACCAAATGGATATGAAAAAAACTGGGAATCTCCCCACTTATTGGATAACGAGGATTTTAATCTCCATTTTAGCACCTGTATAGGCCATTTGCCAGATCAATGGTCCGGAATAATTATGGACAAATACATTCGGGGAAAAAAAACTGATTTAATCTGTCAGGAAAATCAAATTAGTACGACTAATTATTGGCAAGTCATTCATAGGGCTAAATTAATGCTCAAAAAGTGCCTTGAAAGATACTTTAAAGAATAGCAATACATGAAAAAAATTCAAAATGCGCTCTTACTATCCTGTATAAAAGTTACTGAACTCCTTGAAAAGAAAAAAGTCATTCCACTAAATATCTTCGAAAATGTAAGGTTGAAAATCCATCTTTCTATGTGCAAAGCCTGTCAATCCTATGTTCATCAATCTGATGCGATGGATGAAATGTTTGAGAAATTGGGAAATAAGTTGGAGGATAATGATATTGAAATTTTCCAAAAAAAACTTACTGAAAAAATAAAAGAATAAAAATAATTTCAAAAGCTCCGTAAGGTTTTTATGAATTTTTCGACTAATCAGAAAACATAATAAACTAAAAAGTCTTATGAAAACCAAAAGAACGATTAAAATACTAGTGATAATAGCTGTAGCAGGTATTATTGTAGCAGGGGTAGTGGGTTTTTACATGTTCAACATGCCACACAGAGATGTACAAACTGCTAAAACAGACATAACTATCAGTTCTTCTTTGCTGACTGAAGAATTTCTTCAAAATCCAAATTCTGCAAATGATAAATATTTGGATGAAGATGGGGATTCTAAAATACTTGAGGTTAGCGGTACTGTTGATAGAATTGAGACAGATTATAATGACAATATCGTAATCCTTTTAAAAGAACCTGGAAATAAAGTTGGAGTAAGTTGTACATTTTTAAGCTCCGTAAAAAGTACCGCGAGTCAAATTAAAGTAGGCCAATCCGTAAAAGTAAAAGGAGTCATCAGATCCGGTGCTTTTTATGACGAAGACTTAAGGATGTATGAAGATGTCATCATGGAAAAATGTGACTTGGTTTCGAAGATTTAAAATGCAATTTGTTTCAATTAAAAAATCCAAAATTAAAAACATTTATGAACAAATTTTTGATGATCATGGCACTGTTTAGTTTTCTGAGCGTCTGGAACCAAGCTCAGGCCCAGACTAAATTCAAAACTGTCAACCAAGCTAAAGGGCTTTCTGTAGGTGAGGTGGCTCCTAAGTTCAATTCCTCTGACCAAGAGAACCGATCATTCAATTTGGAGAACACACTGGAGTCAGGCCCTGTGGTTTTAATATTTTATCGAGGTCAATGGTGTCCTGTTTGTAACAAACATTTGGCAGCCATCGAGCAGGATTTAGATCAAATTTATGCTAAAGGGGCAACAGTAGTGGCAGTTTCTCCTGAAACCTCAGAATTTCTCAAGCAAACCATGAAGAAAACAGGTGCCAGCTTCAAACTATTACATGACGAAGATTATGGAATAGCAGAGGCCTATGATGTAGCCTTTCTTTCTGATGAAGCTTCTCTCAATGCCTACAATGAAAGATTGGGTGCAAATCTACAAGAAGCACATTCAGATGATAGCCAGAGACTTCCTATACCTGCTACCTATATTATTGGACAAGACGGTATAATCAAATGGAGACATTTTGATCCCGATTACAGGAAAAGAGCATCTGTGGAGGATATTGTGGCTGCTTTAAGTGAGTTATAATGAATCTTAAATTGGTTATGCTATTGGCTTTATTGCAAAGCGCCCAATTGGAAGAATATAAAACCGATAAAAATATTCTATTCCAAATTGAAAGAAGTAAAGACCAAGACAAAATTATATACGAAGTCAATTGGGATAAAAATGGGCAAATTAATAGCGAAGAGCCTTTAGTAATTCATTGGATTAGAGCTTCTAATAATAAAAAGGAAGAAAAACTGACTTGGATTCAGAATAAATATGCTTATGGGGTCAAGGTACTCTCTCAAGAAGATGAAAGGGTTGTTTTCCAATTTGTTTCTTATGACAAAAAAAGCTTTACTCTAACAAAAACTCAAAATGGCATCTTTACGGTAACAGGCGAGTTTGATGGAAAGGAGATCGCCATAGAAAGAATATTTATTCAGATAGATGGAGGATCTTTTTGGCTTCCAAAAATAACTAAGATTGACATTTTTGGAACTTGCATTAATTCCGAAAAACAATATATATCAACCATCCGCCCCTAACTATGAAAAATCATTGTATTGAAAATTTACAGGAAATCAGGAAAATATTAGAATATATTCCAGAAAAGGCCTTTGGCACACCACTAAGTGTTTTATCGGATAGTAGTATAGGACAGCATATCCGTCACATACTAGAGCTGTATTTAGCAGTATTTGAATCCTTAAATACAGGTGTCATAAATTATGATAAAAGAAAAAGGAATCCCATAATAGAACAGAATCCTAACGAAGCAATTAATTTACTGGACAAAATAATCGAATTTCTTGCATGGAATAAAAGCGATCAACCGCTTAATCTTGAGGGTAATTTTTCCAGTGGAGAAAGTAAGTCTATTACGATCCCCACTTCTCTTTACAGAGAGCTGGCTTATAATTTAGAACATAGTATTCATCATCAAGCTTTAATTAAAATCGGGTGTATGGAATTGGACTTAAAACATCTCCTTGATGAAAATTTTGGTGTAGCACCTGCTACGGTCCGTTATAGGAAGGAAAAATTGGCCCGATCCTGAATGCCATGTGTACAGTTACCTATATACCAACCTCTGATGGCTTCATCCTCACATCTTCGCGTGATGAAAATCCTGAGAAAGAAACTCTTTCTCCTGCTTTCTATCAATTCGAAGATAAAACCCTTGCTTACCCTAAAGACCTTTCAGGTAAAGGAACATGGATAGCTGTTGACCATCGTGGACATACTTCATGTTTATTGAATGGTGCCATGGAGAAGCACATTAAAAAAGAAAAATACCGAAAAAGTAGAGGCATACTTGTATTAGAAAGCCTCCTTTGCAGAAATTTCAGCGATTTTTATCGAAGTATAGATTTGGAGGGAATAGAACCATTCACAATGGTTATGGTAGAGCCCGGTACTGAGTCTGTTATAAACCCGATTATTTTAAGATGGAATGGGGAAACAAAACACCTTAAAGCACCAAACTCAAAAGAGCCATTTATTTTGTCATCAAGCACTCTTTATAATCTCAAAGCAAAAAAAATAAGACAAAATTGGTTTGATAATTGGATTAATACAAAATCAATATCTCCACAAAGCATTCTGGATTTTCATAATAGAAAACATGGATTAGATCCTGAAATAGATATCTTAATGAAGCTGCCAAATGGAATCGAAACGGTTAGTATCAGCCAAATACATTACCACAATTCCAAAATCGATTTCAAATATTTGGATTTACTTAGAGAGAACTCACATACTTTTACTATAATAAGCAATCCAAGCTCTCCATAAATTCGAGTCCATTGGTATCAAATAAAATTTTTCCTCAAAAGTTTAAAATATGAAACGAAATTAATCCACAGATGCATAAACTTACTGAAATCACTCTATTTAAAATTTTGATATTTGAGGCCAATAAGTCCAACAAAATCAAAACACAATATTTTGGGATTTAAGTACAATGGATCATGAACAGTTTTTATGAAATTCCACAGATCAAAAAAGGGATACTGTTTATTCCAGATATCAGTGGGTTTACCCAATTTGTAACTTCAACTGAAGTTTCTCACAGTCAGCATATAATCTCAGAATTGTTAGAGTTAATAATTTCAGAAGTTGGAAACTTATTTACAGTTTCTGAAATAGAAGGTGACGCAGTATTGTTCTATCGGTTTCAAAATGATTTTGATATAGAAGAAATTATTAAACTTTGTGAGAAAGTTTTTTTAAGCTTCCATTCTTACCTTAAAACATATAGAAGAGATCTTGTTTGTCATTGTGGGGCCTGTACCATGACACATAAATTGGGATTGAAATTCATCATTCACATCGGTGATTTTGGTTTGAATCAAGTAGGGAAGAGAGAGAAGCTTTATGGAAAAGAAGTTATTCTTGCCCACCGTTTGATGAAAAATCCATTAGATCTAAAAGAATATGTTTTGGTTTCTTCATCTTACGATCTTTTTGATATTAAATTACTTACAAGTGCTGATTTAGTCTTGGAAGAGTTCGGGTATGTGTCTTTCGGCTATATGGATCTAACTCCCCTGAAGGATCGAATTCCTGAGCCTTTGCCCATTCAAAGAAATTTTTATCCTGAAGTAAAAAAGTTCGTCTACACGGTAATCCCCGCGATATCATTTCAGGATATTGTTTTGGCAATCACAGAACCAGAGCATAGAAAAGCTTGGATGAAAGGAGTATCCAACATTGAACTCAAAGGTCATAAAATCAACAGAATCAAAAGTAATCATGACTGCGTCATCAATGGCAATACCATTCAGGTAACATTGGAAGACCTAATTCGGGAAGAAAATGAAGTCAAAATTCTTGAGCATGCCTATATGCAATCAATGAAAACTGAAATTATACAGCTATTTACTATAAGAAAAACTGAAAAGGATGAAGTGATTCTAGGAATGGGCACAGTAATAATCGGATCAAAAAATCCCTTTGTAAGGATGTTTAAATCTCTTATTGAGAGGGTAATGGCAGTACAAAATTCAAAAAATATTACTTCTCTTGGCAAATATTTGAAGGTACTGAAATATTAAAACCGAAATTTGGAGAAAAGTCAAATTCATCAACATTGGGGAATCCGAGAGGCTTCAAGAATTGAATGTAAAGTACTTTTGCAAGCAAGAATATTTTCATTTTGACATAACTGAACTGTATTCAAAATTGACATCAACCATAAAAAACTTCTTATAAATTTATCAGGTTCTTAAACAAATCTTCTTTGAATAATCTGAAAATATATATCACTGCGTTTTTGTTACTCTCAAGCAACTCATTTGGCCAAAATGTAGAAAACCTGAAGGGATCAAATTATTATTTTATTCATGATAACGATGTGTTTAGATTTAACAATCCTACGGACCAATATTACTCCTTTGGACTTTTATTGGGGTTCATTCAAACCGCCAAACCTTCATCAAAAGTCAATAAATTATTTTTTTTTCCTGGTTTTAAAAAGGATTACAAACGAGTTACAGGAATGGAATTGGCTTTAAAAGGATACACACCAGATTTTAAAAACAACGAAAGTTTAGAAGAAGTTAGGCCTTTTGCTGGTACTTTAACACTCTCTGGAAATATTACAGAAGTCAATCAAAAAAGAATACTCCAGTACAAAATGCTTTTTGGAGTCAGGGGACCTTGGAGTGGTGCCGAATGGGTGCAGAGTAATTTTCATCAATTTATAGGAAGTCCTGTTTTCTTAGGATGGGAAAATCAACTTCCCAATAAATTTTTATTCCAAGGGGAGGCACTATATGCGAGGGTATGGGACATATCCCCTTATTTGCAGATACTCCCTCAAGGTATAGTTTCTCTCGGAAATTACCTTTCAATGGCTGAACCAAGTCTTATGTTTAAAATAGGAAAATCACTTCCTTTACCAGAATCTATGCTTTTTAAGATGACAGGACTGAGCGGTCATAGACCTCTTGAGTTTTTTTTAACTACAAGATTTTTTGGAAGTGCGATATGAACCGATGCTACACTATCTAAAGAAGGAAATTTGATCAATCAATTAACGGCCATTAACAAAGCGAATATTCAAGCAGGATACGAGTTTCGGGTAAATTTGCGGTATGGCAAGGTAAGTGCCTTTTTTGCACGTCAGCGGCATAGCAGGGAATCCAATTTTAGCACGACACATAGCTATGGGACCTTAGGCATTATATATGGTGTCTGATTGACCCTGAAGAAATTCATAAATTTCCTGTTGGGAATTCAGGAATTTATCCTTTTGATCTAATTTGATCCAACTACCGTTAACCAAAATTCTCGCCTGTGATGTATCTTGGAGTTGAAGTTGCAATAAATGCAACAATTCCCTTTTAAGGACTTGATTATTAATTGGAAATACTATTTCCACCCTTTTATGTAGGTTTCGATTCATCCAATCCGCAGAACCCATATAGACTTTTTCAGATTCTCCATGATAAAAATAAAAAATCCTTCCATGCTCAAGATACCTGTCCACAATCCTCCTTACTTGAATATTTTGATTGCCAGATTCTTTACTCGGCAATAAACAGCAAATTCCCCTAATCAATAGTTTGACCTGGACTCCGGCATTGGCAGCCTCGTAAAGCTTCATAATCATTTCTTGTTCTTCAAGGCCGTTCATTTTCAGAATGATTTCTGCTTTTTTTCCGCTGTTAGCTTGATTTATTTCATAATTTATTAGTTGAATTAATCTCTGCTTCAGGTTAAATGGAGCTATCAAAAGTTCATCAAATTTTACGCTGGCTGCCTTTTTAGCAAAATCTACGTTATTGATTGGGAAATTTTTAAAAACCCTCTTGAGATCCAAAAGGAGTGATTGATCAGATGTCATCAAAATATGATCCGTATAAACCTCTGCGGTATTTTCATTAAAATTCCCTGTGGCCAAAAGTCCTAAATATTTTGAAGCTCCCCTTCCTTTGAACTTAATAAAAGCACATTTAGCATGTACTTTATATGCTGGACTGGAATAAATTAAAGTGATGCCGGCAGATTTCATTTTTTTGGCCCAGTTGATGTTGTTCTTTTCATCAAATCTTGCCTTTAACTCTACCATTACCGTTACCTTTTTTCCATTATGAGCCGCATTTATCAAAGAATTTAAGATTTTTGACTTTTCAGCTACCCTATATATTGTCATAAAAATTTCTGTAACTTCCGGGTGCACTGATGCCTCAGCAAAGAATCTTATTACAGGGGTATAATCATGGTAAGGTGTATGAATCAAGATGTCTTTGTCCTTTAATTGAGGTAAAATCGGAGCTTCATGCTCTATTGGAACAGATACTGCCAACCTTTTTTTGTATTCATCCAAAGTTGTCCCTTTTAAGGAGGGGAAGGTAAACAACTGACTTAAATGATGATATTTCCCGCCTTGCACCGTCAGCGCCTCATCAAGTCCAAAATATTGTATTATTTTTTTCAAAATTTCTGATGGCATGCCTTCCTCAAACAATACACGCGTAGCATCACCCAAATTTCTTCCTGAGATTATCTTTTCCATTTCTTCTGGAATATTTTCCATGAAAATATTCGGAAATGATAGTTCTGCATTTCTGGTCAGTTTGAAGGAAAAGCATTTTTCAATCTTTTTTTCAGGAAACAAGTAATCCAGATTAGCACGGATGATGTCATCTATGAAAATCACATAATCCCGTTTACCGTCATAAAAATTGACCAACCTTTTAGTTTCAAGCGCTGGAATCCTTAATATAACTGATTGTTTTTTACCAAAAAGGCTTTGGAGATTCACGTAGAGATAAAGTCCATTATTTTCAAGCAACAAAGTATCCGAATTGGATCTCAATGGAATAATTTGAATCAATCCAATAAGTTCAGCAAGAAAATATTGCCTGACATCTAAAAGAACGTTTTTGGGAATTTCATGGTCATAAACCCAGGTAACTCCAATCTGTTCAAGTTCTTCCCTTAGTTGTGCAATAATTTGCCCGAATTCTTCAAGCTGCTCTGAAATTATATGTTGGACTTGATGGAAAAGCGTTTGATCCTTTTTCGAAGCCACATTCTGATATTCTGATAGCAATATTGGAATCCTTACTCTGTAAAATTCATCCAGATTAGATGAAAAAATTGCCAAAAATAGAATCCTATTCTTGATCGGAACTGAGGTAGCTGCTGCTTCTTCCAAAACCCTTCCATTGAAACTCAACCAGCTGATATCCCGGTTAATAAATTGTGAGTCCATATGTTAAAATTGATATCCAAACGTAATAGATGGTAAAGTACCCTCACTTCCAAAACTCAGATTACCCAAAATCACAATTCTTTTGAGGGGGGCTATCCATAGTCCAAATCCATAACCTGTATGCCATTTTTGACTGTTTTCATCCTTTAGAAATACCCTACCTACATCATGAAATAAAATCATCCCACTAGACGCAGGGAAGAGGTAAGTCTTCAGACTAATAAAACGTATCCTAAGTTCTGTATTATTGAAGACAGCTGCATCACCGGCAAATCTAAACCTTCTAAACCCTCTCAAATTCACTTTTCCACCAAGGTTCTGAGCCTGAAAAAATTCATAATTGCCAAAATTAACCCCTCCTCCAAAACGTGTCGCCCAGGTAAAACGGCTATTCTCTCTGAATGACCAATACAAAGACAAATCAGAGTTGATCGTGCCATAGCGATTACTGAATTCATTGAGGCCATCCAAAAATTTTGATTCCGCCCAAAATCTAAGTCCACGGGTAGGCATTTGGGCATGGTCAACACGCTCGTAAGTAATTTTGGAGGAAATACCAGCGTATAGCTTTGCTTGGTTGATAAAATCTATGTCCAAGCCACTTAACTCGGGATTATCTATGAACCTACCCTCATTATCTTCGTCATCCAGTCTAGCAAATTCAAGCGCGGGTCCGATTTTAAAATCGGCGTATTTACCTATGGGTTTCCGAATATTTACTGAAGCATTTCCCATGTTGATTCTGGCCCAATAAAATCTATTGTCAAAAATTTCTCTATTGTTGACGGATTCGTTACCAAAACCATAAAAGTTATGGATGTAATTGGGTGCTCTTATATCGGCATGCCAGTCCAGATCCCAATTATGGAATATATCCACAGCATGGGCATCATAGTAGAAATTAAATGCCCCTGTATTGAAAGCCACATTGGCTTTGATCACTTGAGAGATTTTATAGGGATGTTTTCTAAAGCCATGTTTGGTCCAAGCCAATCCACCACCCAGATAAAAACCATCATCCACATTATATTCCAAAGAAGGTACAGGACTTGTATTTTCATATTGAAATGCTTTTCTATCATATTCAAATATATCCTGATCTTTACCTTTCAATACTTTACTACTACCCTTGATAGCTAAATCATCCTCTTGTCCTTCCATCACGTAATACTGAACAATACTCCTCAAACCCTGACTTCGGTCTTCGATCTTATTGGCTTCCATTCCTCCAATAATTCTCACCTTGATACCTTTACCGGAGTCTATGCCGTCAATATAAAATTCATCATTGCCTCCTAAACCATACAGTCTGATTTCTTTAGTTTCACTGGAAAAATATACACGGTCATGGAGCACCTGATCTTTATTCCCACTTTTACTGATTTTTCTGACAAGCAAGTGGACGTTGCCTTCATTTGTAAAGTGGACGTCAAACCTTTCCATCTTGGAACTCCCCGTAATATCTACTTCTTTTGCCAAGAAGCGGTAATATTCCAGTCCTTTTTCCAACATCCACGACCTCCTGTACTTTAATTTGGCGGCTATAGATTGGCCCTGAATATCATAAATTTCTTTAGGTAAAAGGTTCATTGCACTGTCAATCACTTCATCAGTCCATGCATCCTGCAAATCCCTTATGATTTCCTCCCATTTTTCCTGAGACAAGCCATTCAGAAAACTCCTGTCAAAATGTCTACCATTAAACATAAAGCCGTTAACATCGCGGATTTCGTAGTCAAAGCCTTGGAATTTAGGCATAATCCACTTTCTACTTGTTATCCTAGGAAGCAAGCCCTGATTCACAAAAAATGCCTGATCTCTATCCCTTGGAACCGGAAAGAATTCTCTGCCTTTTTTTGTCTCCCTACCGACCCATCTCCATTGGTCCTCGTGTCTGTCCCAGTCTCCTATAAAGAGGTCGAGCATTCTCGCCCTGAGTACATGCTCCTGATTGACAAAATTATCATTATCATCAATTAGCTTAGCGATTGTCTTATCTGTACTATAGATTTTGTAGTCCTCAAAGGGGAGCAATTCGGGAGATACATCTCTGTTTTCAAACAAATAAACATTTTCTCTGAAATCCTCTCTCAAATAACCCAAAGCTGGTTCATCAGGCAGCCATATCATTTCAGGTACGGTATGCCATACCCCTGAGGCAGCTGCTAGTGGGGAAATCACCAAAGCGCCAAATGGATTGGATGCGGAAATCTGATCTTGAACAATCTCTTTGGCGATGGTTTGGCGCAAAATTGAAGGGATGGCTAATTCAGGATATTTTTCAACTGACCTCAAGACATATTCTACTCCGAGTGAATCCCTTACCCGCAATGACCGGGTTTGCATCCCCCCACCTCTTTTAATAATCTCCATTCCCCCTTTCTCTTCATGAATCTTGATCACTGGCATCTGAATTGACGTTTGCCATTCTGTCCTGTAATTTGATCCTAAAATCTTGCGCTGAAGCCTGTTGGCATAATAAAGGTAACTCAGAGGAGTAGTAACCTCTGCTGGATACTCTACAACCACATCTTCATGGCCATGTTCTATCTTCTCCTCAATTTTGATATTCTTTGAAAAAAGAATTTCGTGCTCACCTGATCCATGGAATGTAATGTTCATGGAACTGTCAGAGAGGTAATCTAAAGTCGCAAATCCTTTTGATTCTGAACCAAATTCAAGAGGGTTTCTTTTTCTAAGCCTTGATGTTTTCGCCGCACTGCCTGAAACCACATAGTGAGTTTGATCTACTTGTCTGTACTGTAGGACATGTTCATGTCCGGAAGCTACAATCACACATGGATGATCAGCAAACAGTGGCTCTAACCGAGCGATCATATCTTTGTATACAGGGTGTGCTACATCTTGTATATTTCCAAAAAGGGAGCGGTACATTGGATAGATGGAACCCAAGATCGGAAGTGGCAGCCAAAAATTTGACTTTATATCAGTTAGTGGAAAAAGATGCTGCTTCAGGTCATAGGCTCCATTGTGTTCACCATAAGTATATATTGGATGATGGATAGCCAATAAAATGATTTTATCCTTGTGCTTTTGAAAAATATCTTTTAGAGCAAAAATTACATCGTCTTTGGTCTTATACTCGCAGTCATTGGTTTCTCCTGCTTTTTGATAAGGATGCAACCACCACTGGGAATCTACCAAAACCAAGACGGTCTGTTCATTGAGCATAACCTCTTCAGGTCCTGGACAACCATCCCTGACTGACCAATGGATATTTGGCATTGCAAGGCTGTCCAAGTATGCCTGTTGTCTCAGCACCGCATTAAGGCCTCCCTCTTTCCCTTTTTCCCAATCATGATTACCCGGAATAAACCAGGCACGGTTTTCGGAACCCACTAAGCCTATTTGCAAATCCAGAATTTCCTCTGATACTTCTCTCAAAAAATGACCTTTCTGAGGCATCCCTTTGGGATAGATATTATCTCCTAGGAACAAAAAATCAACTTTTGACCCTGTTGATTTCAGGTTCTCGGTTTGATATTGGATTTTTTTCAAAATGGCTTTGCTATCTTCATTCAATTCCCCTCCATCACCAATCAAAAACACCCTGTGCATAATTTCCTGTGCCTTACTTGAAGAGGAAAAGGTGGAAAGCATTAAAAACACCAAAAAACAAAAGAGTCTTGATTTCATAGTAAAGGGGATAAATACTATCAAATAAAAAGCAAAAAATGAAGATCGATTGTCGCATTGCCTACATATTGCAATATGGAAAGGCTGTAATTTTAAGAGTCTCTTTTGTTCCATTTAAAAAATTAACTACATGGAAAATAGTCCATTAATAAATAGCACCCAAAAATGGGTTTCTGATTATTTTTCTAATCAAAAAACCGGAAAATTTACTTATCACAATATCGAACATACAGAAGAAGTAGTCAAAGCATGCATTTTTTTGGGGAAAGAGAGTCAAATTTCAGAGAAAGACCTAGAATCTCTTCAGATATCAGCTTATTTTCATGATACCGGATGCTGGGAAAATGACGAAGATCTTGATGATCACGAAATGAAGAGCGCGAATATCGCTGCGATATTTTTAATAGAGGTTAATGAATTAGAAAAAATTGAAATAGTCAAAGGTCTGATTATGGCTACCAAAATGCCTCAAAATCCTTCTAATTTACTTCAAAAGTTGATTTGTGATGCAGATCTCCATCATTTTGCCAATTCTGATTTTTTGAAGAGCAGCCTCAATCTTAAAAAAGAACTGGAATCCCTGGGAAAATTTGAAGGCAGTACTTTGCAATGGTTGCAGGATACGCTAAGGATGATGAAACAACATCAATACTTCAGTCCTGCGGCTCAAAAAGCATTTGGTGAAGGGAAAAACCTTAATATTAAGGTGTTAGAGGAAAATATTCAGAACAGAGAAGATAAGAAAATCATCAAAGCTGCTAGAAATGATATGAAAGCATTGAAGAAAAAAATGCCAGACAGAGGTGTGGAAACCATGTTCAGGCTTACTTCCAGTAATCATATACAGCTTTCATCCATTGCAGATAACAAAGCGAACATCTTAATTTCTGTCAATTCTATCATAATTTCCATATTGGTGACAGTTCTTTTCAGAAAGTTTGAGGAATTCCCTCACCTTATTATACCCGGTGTGATTCTCCTAGCCACAAACCTAACTGTAATCATTTATGCCATATTGGCCACTAGACCCAATGTAACGCATGGGAAGATATCAGCAAAAGACATTGAGGACAAAAATACCAATTTGCTTTATTTTGGTAATTTTCACGAGATGGCTTATTCAGATTATGAAACTGGCATGAAAAAAATGATGAAAGACGCAGATTTTCTATACAGTTCAATGATCAAGGATGTTTTTTACCTGGGGAAAGTTTTGGCCAAAAAGTATGAATTGTTGAGAAAGAGCTATACTGTGTTTATGTACGGACTAGTTCTGGCAAGTCTTGCCTTCATGTTTGCATCTCTGATGCAAAATTAATCAGTAAACTTTCTTTCCTTTTTTGACCCACATCCCCCAAGTCTTGTTAAAAGTATGTACTTCATCTGTTACCAAAGATTGGTCTTTTACAATGGGTTTTTCCTCATTGACCCAGTGAAAAATACCTCCATATAGATTATAAACATTCTTATAGCCTGCCTGTTTCAGCCTTTTCCCTATGTCTTGACTTCTTGCTCCTACAGAACAGTACACTACGATCAGGCTATCTTTGGGAATGTGGGAAACATTTTTTAATGTAAATGTATTGTAGCCTACCCATTGGGCGCCTTGGAGATGGCTTATTTCAAACTCTTCTAATTCCCTAGTGTCAAGCAAGATGGCATTTTGAATCAGAACGGAATCAGTATGCTGAACCAATGGAAAATCTTTGTCATAAATGGTATTCAACAAAGCCTTAAAAGCAGCACTCTGGGCCTCGGAATGTAAAGCGATGTTCATCAAAAAGAGCACGAATATCATGTGCTTACAACTTGATTTCATGGTTTCTATGATCTTGAATTCAATTGAATATTAGCAATAATCAATCACATAAAATGTCACTGTTTTGACATTTTAGAAACTTTGATCTGTCAGGACACCCATCCTTTCACGACTAATAGGATGTACAAATAAATAAGACTATGAATAATTTTCAATCTCTTTTAATTAAAGCTACACTCATTTTCAGTTTCGCTTTTGTCACTATTCAAATTTATGCACAAGAAGGACACATTTATTCCAGTAGGGGATATGCGCTTTCAGGCTATGATGCAGTAGCTTACTTTACGCAGAATAAAGCTGTAATTGGAGATAAAGACAAATATTCCCATAAGTTCGAGGGGGTTTACTATGCCTTTTCCAGTTTGGAAAATTACAATCTGTTTAAAGCTAATCCCAAGAAATACCAACCTCAATATGGTGGGTATTGTTCTTATGCTATGGCAACCAAGGGGTCAAAAGTAAGTGCTGATCCTGAGGCATTTGAAGTGAGGGATGGTAAGCTTCATGTTTTTTACCGCAAGCAAGGTTTGGAAAACTGGAAAAAGGAAGGGCCAATTAAATTAAGAAGTCAAGCAGATGCTAATTGGAGAAAAATTATTTATAGACGTTAGCAAAATCAATTTTCTGGTATTTAATTACTTACAAAAATTTTAACCTTTTATCCCATTTATTGAAACAACTCCTAAAAATCATCATTCAGTCATTTTTAGGACATAAAGACTAGATTTTCAATGATTAATTTGAATTAAACTACAACTTATGAATCTATTAAGTAATATAAGAGTAAATAAGAAAGCCCCTGAATTCAAAGCAAAAGACTTTCTTGGGCATAAAATCCAACTAAACGCATTTGAAGGAAAGAAAGTAATGCTGAGCTTTTTCAGAGGTGCCTCATGTCCATTTTGTAATATGCGGATCAGGGAATTGATTCAGTCCTACGGGGAATTCCAAGAAAGGAATATCGACATCATTGCAGTATTTGCAGCGACAGCAGAAGAAATCGCCCAATATGCAGGCAAGCAGGAAGCACCTTTCCCAATCGTTCCTGATCCAAAATTGGACCTGTACCGGTTATATGGTGTAGAATCCTCCCCTAAGGGTATGTTTCGTGTAATGATGCAACCTGGCAAAATGATGAAAATGATGTTCAGCGGATTTTTCAATATGAAAGCTCTGAAAGACAAGCCCATACTCCCGGCTGATTTTTTGATCGATGAAGGACTTCAAGTCTATAAAATTTATCAGGGAGAGGATTTTGGAGATCATATTCCTATCCAGGAAGTATTGGATTGGAAATAGTAGGAGAAAATAGAAATTGGAATAGTACTTTTAGTTTAGTTCAAACTTTCCATTGGGACTTTGAGGTCTTCCCATGCTGAAAAACCCATCCACAGGAGTGCCTCCCCAGCCAATTTGACAAGGTTGAGCACTAAGATGATGGAGGCGATCCACGATTGACTGGTGTTTTTGAGTCTTGCCCTGATCCGGTTCATACCGTACCCGTTCTTTGCCTGACCGAATTTCCCTTCTATCGGGTTCCTCTCTCCGGGACTTACGTGGTTTTCCACTGCCTTGGCCGATGGTCTTCCCAATGGTTTGGCCGCCAGTTTTATCCCTTTTTCCTTCAGCCACTTCCTGTTCTCCCTGCTGCAGTACAGCTTGTCAGCAAGAACCTTTGCCGGGTAGAACCCAAACCTTTCCCGGTAATTTTCCACGTATTCTATAAGCTGGGAACTCTCGTTGTAAGCATCCCATGATACCTTGTCAAGAAAGGAGTAGCCGTCAACCATGCTCAGGTGAATCTTGGCACCGAACTCCGTCTTTGCACTTGCTTTTCCTCTCACAATAGGGCGTACATGGGGCTGGTGGATACTCACTATCCTGTCCTCTACCTAATGGGTTTTGTTTTCATACATTCCTAGCTGCTGCATGTAAAGCGTCTGGATGATCCAGTATTGGCGCTGAAGCTTATGTTCAAGGGGGAAGGTTTCAAAGCCATCAAGCTTTTTCTAGCGTGTTGAAGTTTCTTCTGAGGAATTGGAGCTGTGCCTTTATCCCTTTCCTGATTGTTTTCCTTGAGGGATTCCTGTTTTGGGCTACTTTCAGATATTTTTTCCTTGCATTCTTACGGTAAGTCCTGGGCTTTTTGCCTACACGGTTTTTGTAATGGAGTTCATCTATGATTTCCTCTGGGATTTTCCTAGCCTTGTTGAGCAGTCCTATATCGGTGGGATAGGCAATATCCTGCGGGCAGACAGTAGCATCGAAGATGACCTCACCCTTGTGGCTTACTTCTCCTCCCCGCGGGCCGTTATCCTTTTTATCTTTGTCCGGGTTTGGAGATGACCTTTCCATCGAAAAGCCGTGAATCTTTTCATTCATCTCTGCGATAAGCTCCTCACTCAGCCGCTTTCTGATATCCACAAACAGGGAAGGGTCAAAAGGGGCTTCTTTGGTATAGAAACTGTAGCCAAGAAAATACTGTAAATACATATTCTCTGTAATCTGGGCAACTATCTCTCTGTCATCAAGATTGAGAATATGCTTGATGATCACTGCACCGATCAACATGCGTGGGTTCAGTGATGGACGACCAGTCTGCCTCACAGGATTATGTTTGAGAAACAGACCAACGAGTTCATCTCAGGGAATCTGCTTGCTGAGAACAACCCAGCGATTGTCGGGATCAAGCTGGTTATAAAATGGAGTCTCAAAACCTACTAATGTTAGCTGACTGGGACTGCTGTATTCACTGCGTGGTGCACGCCTTTTGGTGGTCTTTGCCATAATACCTTGCACTTGTACTCCCTCAAAATCAGAAAAAATCCCTGCAATTCCGAACTATTGAAAGGTTTTTCACTTTATCAGCAGACTCTATTTAAAAATTGTTAGGTATTTGGCAAAGCCAAATTCAGGGAACAAAAAGCTCTCCAAATATATTTTGAATGAACTTAATTGAACTAAACGATTTTAGAACAACTAATCTTTGATTTACGGTAGAACCCACTATTACTAAAATCGATTTTTGCCAAATTTTACTGCTTCTGTATTGCTACAATTTCAGGCAATTTCTTTTTGTATTCTTCCACGTCCCATTTAATTCCCCAATTAGAAATATAATCTTGAATCGTTCCAAGACCAATTTCTGCTCTTCTCTTGTCAACATTTTCAGGGGCAATAAGTGGTAGAACATAGTATTCCCCCGTTTCTTGGTCTCTACCTCGATTATGCCATCGCCCTTCTTTTTGTAGTATGTTTCAGTGTCCAATTGCATCAAAAAAGTCTTTTAGTTTTTGTCGGTCAAGTTGTCCTTCTGTCCGAACACTACTACAAAGGTCAAGCCCAAAAGGCTGAACTGTATCGATTGCTTGTCTTACGTTATATTTGTTTAGTCCGCCTGCAAGAAACAAAGGAATAGGTATTCCTTTTCTTATTTCTCTGCTCAATTCCCAATTATGAGTTCGTCCTGTTCCGCCTAATTCCTTAACCGATAAGGTTGGATTTCCACTGTCCAATAAAATAGCATCAACATACTTAGATACTTCGATTGCTTCTTTTACAGAATTTTCGTCTATAACGTGAATGACTTGAACCAATTTCACATTTGGCAATTCGTCTCGCAGTAATTGATACTCTCGTTGTTCCAATTCGTCAACAATCTGAATTGTGGTAGTATTTACTCTTTTATAGTGCTGGATTATGTTTTGTGGTTTTGTTTCACTCGTTAGCAAAAAAGTTGAAATAGGTGGTGGTACTGCTTTGGCAATTTGATAAATGAGTTCATCTCCAATTACACCTGGTCCACTTGGCATATGACCAACCAAACCTAATGCAGAAGCACCGTATTCTACGGCTAATTTTGCTTCTTCAATACTGCTTATACAACAAATTTTCACTCTTGGTCTTATCATATGATTACTTTGTTTTCAATCTCTTCTGTCATAGACAAAAGGTTTAATTTCTCGTCATATTCAGCACTGAAAGCAAATGGTTTACTTTCAAGAATATACTTGTAAATATACCAATCAGTTTTTGGCGTTGGTACTTTTAATAGGTCGTCAAAATTAATCCACATCAAAGTCCCTTCGTTACAATTTGGTGGTTCAACAAAATCAATGTCTGCGATATAAACATAGACTGTCCAATTGTAATCTGTCGGTGAGGTTTCTGTCAAAATCCCACAATACTTCATTGTATCAACTTTAATTCCTGTTTCTTCAAAAGTCTCACGTATGGCTGACTTTAAAGGACTTTCAAAAGGGTCAAGTTTGCCGCCAACTGGAGTAAAATTGTCTTTGTTTGGCTCTTTAAGCCTTTCGAGCAACAGTAATTTGTGTTTATGTCTCAAAATGCAGAGTGTCGCTACTCTTTTAAGTCCTATCGGTATTTTATTCATTCAGTGTCGTCTTTTAGGGTGAGTCGTAACGTCAGACCGTGAAAAAAGAATCCCATTTCTCTTATTTCAACGGCTTTACCATTCCTCTAAAATAAGTAAATTTAATAGAATTTTTTCAGGCCTTCGATTTAATTCATGTACCATATCAATTAAACAAACCGATTCCTTCCCTATAGATATCGGAATTCTCAAGTTTGGAAGAAGGTATGCCATCGATTATCCTTTTAATTCAATTGATGTCTGAACAGTCAAACTTGATCCGGATCTTTTGAGCTTAGACAACGATGAGCTCAGGTCTTTCTAATTGAATTTTGATTATTGACAAAGTCAGGTTTTCATCATCAATCTTCCACCAGTTTTTCAAGTTCTTTTAGCCTCCTCCCATAAAGTTTATTTACCAAGTAAAGGGAAGTGATAAGGTATATGAATAAATATACCATAACCCCTATTTGCCAAGCAAAGGGAAGATCTAGAAAATAGCTGTCCAACCAGCTCATAATGGCCAATGATAAAGCAGAAAAAACAACAAGGGTATAATAAACCCTAATGGTGATTTTAAGGTGATTTCTTGCCTTGATGAGATTTTTTTGTAAGTCATATGAATAGTCAATTCTTGATATCCTTTCCATGCTCAGGAACAGACGGACATTTATCGGAATGCTCCCTATTAGGACCAATACCAACAACTTGTAAAAGTATGGTTCCAAGCCTCCGTTCAAAACAGCAACTGCTCCAAAGAAAATTAAAGATGATACCATGACTATCATTTCAAAACGGAAATATTTCGTAATCTTTCGCTGGGTACCTGTAACAGCCATCAACTTTTGGTGTAATGCAGCTTCAGAATCTCTTGTTGCCAGGTTATCAGCCTTTTTCCAGATATTCTCTAATTGATCAAAATCCATCTTCAGTCATTATTTTTTTAAGTTTCTCTTTTATTCTGGTCAATCTTGCCCCCACATTGCTTTCGGTGAACCCTGTGATTTCTCCGACTTCTTTGTAGGACAAACCTTCCAAATGCAGTAGGATAACTGACTTCTCTATGTCATTGAGACCTGCAATTGCTAAATACAGCTGCGAAAGTTGGTCGCTATCCTGCTGGTCAGTTTCAATGTTTTCAATACTTTCCAAACTTACCCCATTGTTTATCACCTTGCTTTTTCTGTTTTGATACAGCGCGGTATTGAGTGCCACTTTATAAAGCCATGTCGAAAATTTTGAATCATGTCTGAATTTTGGGAATGCTTTCCAGGCATTGTACAGGCATTCCTGAAAAAGGTCTTCCTGATCATCCCTGTTTTTGGCATAAACCAGACATACTTTCCGAATGATCCGGTGGTTTGTCTTGATTTCTTCAATAAATCTTTCCTGTAAACCCATATGTTACCGGCACCTGTACATCCGTATGGACAGGTGCCTTTAATACATTATAATTCAGTAGACTGTTTGTTGATGGCTTCAAGCGCATTTTCCAACAAATCAGCATGTTCTTTTCCACTGGTAGTCAAAGTAAAAAAAGATTTTGTATCCACTTTAAGTATTGCAATTGATTTGTCTGGTCCTGTGACCTTTAGTCCTTCAAACCTGCCTGTATTAATAGGAAGTGGGTTTTCAGGATTTCTGAATTTCTTCAGTATTCTTTTTATACTGCCTTCAGCATCTATTGTAGTGCCAAAGGTCCAATGGTTGACCAAAACTTCTGATAATTCATTGCTTTGCTTTAAGATTATGTTTTCAGGATAGAATTTATCCAAATCAGAAAATTCAAATCCCTGTAATTGCTCCATACTGAATTTCAATCCGGGATTAATATAGTTATGGTCTTTTATTGAATAGGGGATATCAGAGGTTGATTTTGTCTTGCCATCAATGGCATACTCAAGCATTTCCACTTCAATATTTCCATACAGCTGTAAGCCTGCACTGTTTGCAATGCCCATTCCATCCTTAAGTGATGAACGGAACATGAAGAACCGTGCAGCATCAGCTATGTTAGTGTCGTTGGGAGCAGCCGCATCAATGGGGATCCATTGGCCCTTGATGTTCACCTCTGCCCATGCATGTCCACCCCATGCACCATCTACATAAATATATCCCATTAAATAGCGGGCAGGAATTCCGGCTGCTTTACACATTGTGGCGGTAAGCATGGCATAGCTCACACAGGTTCCTTTCAGGTCCCGGATCACTTCACGGGAATCTGCAAGGACAATACCTGCATCAAAGATCATATTGTTTGCCACCCAATCTATGATCAGTTTGGCTTTTTCCCAGTCATCGGTTTGCTCACCTATCACCTCATTTGTTTGTGAAATTATTAGCGCATCGCTGTTATCCAACAATTGATTTGGTTCCAAATATTCATTAAGATTATCCGAATTATTCTGTCCAGGATTAAGTTCTGGCTTATCTAATTGAAGGACCAATTCAGTATCTGATTTGCTTATAATTTTCTGGTATTCCCCGGTAAAATCAGGAAAGCCTAACTCTGGTCTTCTTTGCGTGATTTTGATCTTTGCCGATGTCAGGTCTCGGGGATGGGAGAGGCGGTAATTGGCATACGCCAATGAATTTCCATATTGCTCTTCAGAAAGATCTACACTGTTGTTCAGTGAATTGAGTGCAATTTCTTTATCTGTCAAGGCAAGTTCCATTTCGCCTAAAGGACCTGGCTCGGTGCTTCTCAATAATAGTCCATTCTTTGTCAGCCACTTCTTTCTAATGATAGGGAGCTCCTTGAAGCTTTCCTCTACGATCACTGCGTCGAAAACCTGGCCATTTAATTCAATTTCTTCAAACCCGACGAAATCTATTTTACCATTGAGGTACATTCCCAGGTCACCTGAGTAAGTGGTGTATTGAATACTTTTATTACCATTTTCAATTTCATGTCGCAACTTTGCCAATAACCGGTTGGGGCCGGTAAGTTCTGTTTCAAGCGGAAGCTGTCTATTGAATTCCGGTGATTCAATAATCAGATGATCTTCCATGACTTTCGCCGATTCGGTTTTCTGATCATTGGAAATATTCATTTCTGTATCAATTTTATGGAGCCGCCCTTCGCTTTCATATTGAAAGGTGGTGATTTTCATCGCTACACTACTGCCTAACCTGCCAATACTGATATTCAATTCTGTCAGGAATTTGTTCTCATCTCCTGATGTTTCATTTTTCTCTAAAGTATAACCCACCGGGTTGCCTCCTAAGGATACCACATACCATCTTTCATTTTCCTGACCATATAATATCTGGCTAATGGATAAGAGGATCACAAATAAAATAATAAGTCTAAATCTGCTCATGTCAATTAAGGTTTTTGAATACTTCTTTATACCATTAGTGACATGGAGGTTATTATCCTTACATGGCCCTGAAATATTTTTTCTTTTTCAGGTGAAAAATATTGTTTATCAATTTCTTTTAAAAATCCAGAGTGGCAAAAAAACAGCTTTAGGAAATGATGCTGATACCCGACGTTGATAATATGTTCTGTGGGCACATTTGGTTTTGAAGGTTGAATGTATTTATAGGCCAAATCTTATCAATAAGCCACGTCTGATCATGGATCGTGTTGTTTATTAGCCTACATCTCTTCATCCAATAATATTCTAAGTTCAGATGTAGCTTCAAGAATATCTTCATACATGCCACTTTGAAATTCGAATAATTTCAAACTTTCAACCAAAGAATTGTTGAATATTCGGTTTACTTAGTCAGCACTTACAAGATTTACTTCAATAAGCTAATTGTAAAATAAGCGGGGAAAGTTAGCTAGAGCGTACTTAAGAATCCCACAAACAAAATTGCAAACCCTCCAATCTCAGCTATGGTTAGCGCCACCATAAATGTGATAACCACCCAATTAGGAAGTATAAATGACCCTATTTTGTGGGGCTTTTTCATCTGATTATCAGTGTCTTTTAGAATTCCATGAATCACGTACGTTGAAAGCGCTAGAGCGAAAAACACAATGGGTGCTGCTGCTGACCAAAAAGTTACTGTTTCGGAATAGGGACTTAGTTCTACAAATTTGGCCAGAACCAAAGTGGCAAAACTATACATCAGCGAGGTTCGATGAGCAATATCCACATAGACAGGAGATAATGCTTCTTTCGATGAATGTATATGGTAGTACTTCCAAACTCCGGTGATTAAACCAATGAGAAAGAAAATTCCACAAGCTGTGTACGTAAAGATCAGAGATGGGGCCATAGGATTATTTTATTTTGTCCTGCCATCAACTATTTTGTCATATTCGATGTCATTAGGCTCCCATAATTCAATGACATTTTTTTCATGATCTAGAATGTGAACAAATTTCCCATAGTCATGATACTCAATTTCATCTAAAATTCTGACTCCCTCTTTTTTTAATTCTTTCAGCAATGCTTCAAGGTTTTCTACTCTGTAATTGATGATAAAATCTTTGTCAGAATACACAAAAAGCGTTGACCTTTCTGCTGAAGGACTCCATTGGGTAAACCCCTTTTTCGAAGGGTCACTCCCTTGTCTCCATTCAAAATTTGTCCCCCATTGATCAGTTTCCAGTCCCAGGTGTTTTTTGTACCACTTTTTCGTCTTTTGGGGATCTTTAGATTTAAAGAATATGCCCCCGATGCCCGTTACTTTTTTCATCTTTATGTATTTTATTTTTTTACATCCACTTAACCTGTTTTCGTAAATGATTTATTAAATCTAAAAAAATCTAATCCAAATCCTCATCATAGAATCCACTTGCAGGACGTATTCCAAACCATAGCAGGTAAGCAATCAACCAGAATTCGCCAATAGTAGCAGGAATTGTCAAAAAATCAATGAATGCAAATTTTAAGTCCAAGTATCCCAGGAAGGCACTGAGAAGATAGCCTATGCCACCGATGATGAGAATTCTGCCCAGCCAAACAGGCATTCTCCTTGAACTGACTATGATGAAACCCATGGGAATAAGCCATAATCCAAAAAACAGACTTCCTATCCCCCAAGCATTGGAACTTAGGTGATTTAAAAGTTCTAACAAACTTATTTTCTGTCCTAAGCCCAAGGTAAGAGATTCGGCGATCCCTATGGCCGTTGCCATTGAAATGGCACTAACCATGATGACTACTGAGTTTACTGTTCCCCATATTGTTAGTGTCCAGGCTCCCCATTCATTGATTGACCTAAAAAGTTTATAAAACCAGACGGCAGTCAAAGCCTGTGAGATGATAATGGCAAATTCAAGGAGAAGCCGGATTCTTGCAAGGATCGTATTTTGTGTAATGTTTTCCAGGGTTTTTGTAGGGTCCTCTGTTATAAATATTTGAGGATGAATGACCATAAAACCTAGCACACCTGATAGTGCCAAAGCCAAATACCAGATTCCGGTCATGCTTGCTGTTTTTACCTGATTTTGGTTGGATATTTGCATGGTATTGGCTTTAAGATCAGTGAAATAATATAAGGATCTGAAAATCTTATTTTAACAAAATTAAAATAAGTGATATTAAGCGAAATGCTAAGATATTATCGGTTTTTAATTTTTAACCTCAATATGGTCAATCTCCTAATCCATCTGTAACGCAACATCCCACAAGTCAAAATCACTACTATAATATTTAAGTGAATTGCCACAGTGCACAATTACGGCTTCTATATGAGGGATGATATAAATATTCTGTCCAAGATTACCATTTGCATAAAAATGAAATGCAGAATCCTTATTGACATGGCCCCACCATTGATAGTTGTAATAAATCCTCTTATCGCTTCTTCCAAACCATCTTGGGTATATTTGGCGCGGAATAGATTTGTTTTCTCTGGTTGACTCATTAACCCAATCACTCGAAATTATCTGATCTCCGAACCAATCTCCTTCCTTAAGCATAAGCTGACCAAAACGTGCATAATCAATCGCTCGGGCAATCAAACGGCTTGGCATATATTCAAAATTGGACTCTTTACTATCTATGGAGAAAAGGGCATCATATTCCATTATTTTTGACCACAGTTTTTGCTCGAGATATTTGGAAACAGATAGATTGGTCGCTCTTTCAATAATCAATCCTAAATAGCTTGTATTGTAATTATTATACTGAAAATCTTTTCCTGGCTCGGATGAAATTTCTATTTTCTCAATTAGTAGTTTTCGTACATTGGGATGGTAGTAACCAACTGCTTCATCATGCCAGGGAGCATGTATGTTAGTGAAAGGTAAAAGGTCTGTATTGTATTTGAGGCCTGAACGCATTTCAAGAAGATTTTTAATGGAAATTTTTTGAAAACGAGGGTCGCGTTCCAAGAGCTCAGGGATGTAATCAGTAATCGGGTCATCAACACTTTTGATTAGGTCATCATCAATAGCCGCTCCAATCAAAAATGAGATAAATGACTTTGCCATGGATTGAGAATGAAAATATGAATCTCTGCTAAACCCATTAAAATATTTTTCATAAATGACTGTATCTCTTTGAATAACAATCAGAGCTGTTGTTTTAGACTCAATTGCCCATTCTTTATAACTATTAAATCCGGTTTTAGTTACCAAATCACCAAATAGCGACTCAACATATTTCTCTTTTGGTTGAAAAATAAATTTATTGGTACTTTTTGCCCCCTGAATCTTGAGATTTTCAAAGTTCCTGTAATCATAAACATCTGCCACATTCATTGTGATTAAGCGGTAAACGTAGGTAGGTGAATATTTGACCGATAAAACAATGATGGTAAGGCCCAATACTATAAAGGGTGTAAATACTAAAGTTCTGAAAATATGTTTCTTATCCTTCATTTAATTTGGCTGTAACAACGGTTCATGCCTTGGCGAAGTTACGGATTTATACCACAAATGTTGACACGAAGCACTTCACCCGCCATTACGCCAAACCCTTGCTAATTGCTGGCGTTTTTGTCGTCAAATACTTATACTCTTTAATTTACCAATTCAGTAAATACCATTGTTCAATGGCTTCTCCGATTTTGTCAGGCTGGTCTTCTTGAATGTAGTGTTTGCCATTTCCAATAAATGCAGTTGTCAAGTTTTTGAATACCGATTTGTATAAATCAATCTCCTTTGACTGAATTTGTACGCCAGGATTTGCATACAATAGCAGTTTTGGAATAGACGATTTTTTTAACCAGTTGAAATAATCTTCTGCTATACTTTCATTCAAAGTTCCTTCGCCTTTAAATGGCAGCTCTTGAGGAAATTTGATAATTGGCTTTCTGTCCGCAATAGTTTTGAAAGGACTGAAATAGTATAGTTTTTCTTTTTCGGTTAATTTTCGATTTATAGACATTGGAAGTATAAACCGTAAAAAAGCGTTGTACTTCCCATTCCATTTTTGCCCGGTTTTATTATCTCGAAATTTCTTGAAAACAAATCGGGTGAGAATGTCTAAATCTTTCCATTCCATTGGTTTGCAGAAAGTCTCCATAAACACTATACCCTTGATGTTTTCAGGATGATACTTTGCATAATTAAATCCAATAGCACCACCCCAATCGTGAACTACAAGAATGATGTTAGTTAAGTTTAACTTAGATACAAAACTGTTAAAGTATTTTATATTGTCTTGAAAAGTGTATTCTATATCAGGTTTTCCTGATTTACCAAAACCGACTAAATCTAAGGCAATACACCTGCCATAAGGAATGGTGTAAGGAATAATATTTCGCCACAAATAACTAGAAGTCGGATTGCCATGAACAAATAGAAAAACAGTGTCCGCTTTTTCTTTTGTTGTTTCGTCAACAAAATGAATATTAGTATTTTCTACTCCAATGTAATGGGATTGAAAAGGAAATTTTTCCGATATTGGATTGCTCATATACAACTAATTTTCCAGCATTTTTTGCCAATTATCAAGAAGTTCCACCGCCGTTTTTGAAAACCTCCCTTTTAGTAAAGGGTGTAATAACCAATTTTGATACTTTCGCTTATATTGGAAGTCAAAAAGCATTGTAACTTTTGTGGTGTTGCTGTCTATTTCTTGCACTTCCCAAGTGCCCTTTAAAAATTTGAAAGGGTATGGATAGTCGGGAGCCGAGGTGTTGACCTCAAAAGAATAAGCTTTTTCTTCAATCCACATTGAACAGGTTTCTGTCCAACTGTTTTTTCCGTGAGAGCAACTTCTAACCATTCCATGCCCTTCACCTGAAATAATCTTGACGGCATCAATATTTGGAGCAACTTTATCGTAGTTTGCAACGTCAGCTATTGCTTTCCATACTGATTGTTTGTCTGCATTTATTATTCTTTCAAATTTAAAGTGTTTACTTTTTTTATTATTAGAACTATCAACTTGTGCCAATGCTTTTGATTGGTTTATTCCCATAGAGAAGACCACAAATGCAATTATTGCAATGACAGAATTACCGGCTTTGGAAATTTCAAATGGGTTAATTGCAACCAATACAATACTGCCAATGACCCAAAGGAAATCCTGGATAATAATCCATAAGACCGCTATTGGTCCTTGCTTTGTGATTTCGTAGATAATTGTGCCTGCAAAATAGAGCAAAGCAATGCCAATTGCCCAAAAAACGGTTGTGTTTGATGTTTCAAACAATCCGGCTATTTGTTTATTGAACACAATTAAAGTGATGCCGGATATCCCTGAAAATATGGCATTTAACAGAAGTGATTTTTGAAGATTATTCATCTTTATTTCAATGTTGATTCAGCAAAAATAGGTTGATTAAATTTGTAGGAATTGATATTTTACGCCAATTTCACGAAATGAAAATACAAGCAACTTATATTGCCAATTTATTTGAATATGCCTCTTATAAAGGTATTCCAGAACAAGTACTAAGGGGGGAGTTAGTAGAAAAGGATATCGATGTTTGTAATCCAAACAATTGGGTTACTGAAACTGACTATTTGAAGGTTTTTGAAGCTATCCTCAAAGAAACTGATGATGGGAATTTTGGCATTCATTATGGCTGTTACTTGAATTTAAAAGCTTTGGGGTTAATCAATCAGATTTCTCTACATGCCTCAAGTATCAATCAAGCCGTTTTCATTCTTCATAATTATTTAGAAGACACATTCCCTTTGGTTAGTTTGGAAGCCAGAGAAAATAGTGGGAAATACATTTTAAGTTTGAGGAGTAATATCAGAAATGCAAAAATGAGAAATCAGGTTTTAGAATTTGTATTCTGCTTTATTTTTCGCGAATTGAAATTGATGTTGTCAAACGATTTAATTCCTGATTTGGAAGTTTCAAATTCAAATTTACCTGAATTTGAAAAATCCTTAAATGTTGAGATAAAAGAAGGGGTAAATTATAGTTTTGTTTTCAATGCCACCGTTTTGGATACCGAAACAAATAAGAGGAAAATAAAGGAAATTGAGATTTTACTTCCCAAATATCTGCAGATGTTGGAAAAGGGAAAAACTGGTTACAAGGAATTTTCAATGCAGGTAAGAAATATGGTTTTAAACCTTTGCAGTCCTGAACTCCCAACCTTTGAGCAAGTTGCGATGCATTTCCCTTTAAGTAGCAGAACCATTCAGCGTAATCTTAAAGAGGAGGGTCTAACTTTCCGCAAAATAACCAGTGAAATTAAAAATGAATTGTCAACTTATTTGTCGAAAGGTCACAATATGAAAACACAAGATATTGCTTATATCCTAGGTTATTCAGAAGCCAGTGCCTATCTGCACGCTGTCAAAAAATGGGAGACTGAACTTTTGCAATAGTGTTCCTAGAATTTTTTTCTTCGGATGATGATTGCCAATGGTAGATTTCAAAGCACTAATCCGCTTATAAAAAACATAAAATTGTGCCAAAAAAATCCAGGAGTACACATTCTTTACATATTCTACCCGGAAAGCCCTACACTTGTCTCAGAAGGAGGGTGATTTGGTTCTGGATTGCTTTTTGAAGATCGAACATGAACTCAATCAGGGGATTGACATGCGTTCGAGAGTGAGCATCGTATTTACCATTGAGTTACTACTGAACTATTGTGCCAGGTTTTATGACCGGCAATATATTTAGCGTGATTCGGTATTTTGGAGATTTATGAAAAAGAATGTCGGTTAATTGTATGTTTGTTTCTAATTCCATTATCCCTAGTTAATAGGATTTTCAATTGTAGTCTATTTTGCCGAAAAGCTCTTATTTCAAGCCAATTTATTTGGGGATTTAGTAAAAAAGGCATCAGGGAAAACCACACTGGAATTCAATCATTTGAAACTGTTTTTTACAGAAAACAAGAATATCTCGGCTCATAACCCAATTTTGGGCAGTAAGTAATTGGGATACTGGTCAATTCAAAGCCCAAAAGTCAGACTCGTGTAGTAAAACCCTCCAATCGCGGGGCCACCCAAAAAGGAATAATAATATCGGTTGAGTGCATTTGTAGCACCAAACTTGACACTTCCAAGGTTTTTGAATATTCCCATAGTAAGCTGTGCATCGAGCGTGGAATATCTCTGCACCCATCCCGTGGCCAAGGCAGATTCCCAGAGAAATCCAGCCTGTTGCCTGAAGTTGACTTGGAAGCCCAAGGACTTGTACAAATTGGGGTTTCCCAGAGACAGGTTGTAAATCCATTCCGGCGTGTTGAATCCATCTTCCAAACCATCTCCTCGGGTTTGTCGGGAGAGTCTTGCGTAGGTGAAGTTGCCGCCGAGCCAAAAACCCTTGAAAAAATTGTAGCTCAGGCCTAAGCTACCTCCATAATTCAAACTGACCGTCTTGGAATTGGTCCAAAGGCGGTAAAGATCTTGGGTGGAGTTTTGAAGGAAATAGTTCCCAATGCTGTCACTATTGGTGGTTTTGGGCACGTTGGCATCCAACTGGGCGATAAGGTTGCGGAACCTGTTCAGGTAGAGGTCGGCATCCAAGGCAAATTTCCCCCCGAGCAACTCGGTGCGATAGCCGCCCTCCAGGCTGGTTGCCTGCTCCGGTTCGAGGTAGGTGTAGTCTGTTTTTGCCAACAGGCCTTCGTTTCGACGGATCGCCTCAGCAAGATCCAGGCCATTGGTATTCACGTCTGATTGGACAGCACGCTGGTATTGGGTGATGGAGGCTTGGGTGTATCTGTCTTCAAAAATCCCTGCCGACATGATCGGCAAGCCGCCAATCCGCTTTCTCCCCCCGCTATTGATGTTGGAAAAGCCCTCGAAAATACTCGGGAACCGGTAGCCACTCAATACCGAAAAGCGAAAACTTTGCTGTTTTGAAGGGGTAAAGACCGCTGCCAATCTCGGATTGAGCCTTGGCTCGAAATAAAGGTACTTGTCCAAGCGGAGCACTGCATTGACTTTGAACCGGTCCTGCCAAAAGGTCTTTGTTGCTTGTATAAACCCACCCGTTTTCCAATAATTAAGGTTTTCGCCTGGCTCCGCCGGATTGATAAAATAATTCCCATCCGGCACGATAATATAGGTCCGATAGTCCAAACCATACATGACCTGGAGGTCGGGATTCCTCGGCAAGAGCCAGGAACTGATATCCTGTTGATATTCGGCGTGGAAAAGCCTCGCCTGTACCCGTGATGCCGCTCCAATATCCCAATTGTTGATGCTTCTAAGTTCCTCGATTTTTGCAGCCATTTCGGGTGTGTTGGGGAGAATCCTTCCCTGGTCGGCAAGGGATCTTGCCAGATTCATCGCATCTGTAACTCCCATACCTATACCCGAAGCTTCAAGGTAATGTCTGGAAAAATCGGAAAACCACTGGTTGTCTGTTTTGAAACTCCGGTCTAAGTTTTCGGCCATCGATCTAATGTTGTACGAATCCCCCCGTGTTTTCTTGGGTCAAATAAGTCCTGATTTGGATTTTTGGGGAATGAAAGATCAGGGCATGCTGTTGGGTTCGGTAGTCTTCTAATCGAAAGCGATTGGTCCGCTGGTGACCGCCGGAGGCTTGGTGTTTATCAGTGGTGCAGAAGATAAAAAGGTCTGGGCATTTGATGCCAAAACCGGCAAAATGGTTTGGGAGTACATTTTGCCAGCAGCCAATAACGCGAATGTCTGTTCTTATCAGATAAATGGCAAACAGTATGTTGCGCTTTCGGTTGGCGGTACCAAAGTGAATCCTTCCGGATCTGTAATGGCTTTTGCTTTGCCTAATAAGTGATTTCATAACCTTTTCAAATTACTACAAAAAATCGAAAGCCTTTTCCCCTCGAGTCTATTCTTTTTTTTTAGCGATGAATATGGGATCAATTATTTAACTTATTGAAAAAGGCATATCTCAACTCAAGATACAAACCAGATTATAAGATTGCTACCGAAGATATGATGGCAGTGCTTGAAAAAGTAAAGCTTTTGAAATTAGTAGTAAAAGAAGATTGCAAAGCTAAAATAGACTCTCTTATTTTTAAAAAATCATATCTATTTGATTTCGATTTCTCTCAAATCTTTTCTTTTAGTGAGTAAATCACCCATCTCAACATTCAAAAATTCTGCGATTGCAAGTAAATTTTCGTAATTGGGCTGTTTTACATTCCGACACCAAGCAGAGACAGTTGTATCGTAAGTTTTAAGCCCTTCCGCAAGTTCTTTATTGGAAATCCCTTTAATTGCCAAGACTGATTTGATACAGTTATAGTTCCTCGATTTCTTCATTCAAATTCCGATTATTCAATTCTAAAGCCCCTATTAAGCAAATATATTAAATCGGAAATGATCGAAACTCTTCAATAAAAGCCTTTAAAGATTTATAAATAAGTCTATTAGATTTAATTTTTATTCTAAAAGTGTTTTAAATAAACTTTTTAATTTTTATATTTGAAGGAATTAAAACTAAGACACCCAATCCTGGAACCTGAGAACTCCGGAACGGCTAATGGGAACTGGTCTTACAACTGATCCTCATAAGGTACAGGACCGTTAACCATTAGCCGGGCAATCTCAGGGTCTCAGGATGGGTAACGGAAATGTACCTTTCTTTTTTGGAAAGGTGCAGCAGAATATTCACCACTTTGATCAGATAAAGCAGTTATTCAATTCTATCCCCTAACCCTATGCTACATGCTTTTCATATCTGGTTGCACGATCATCGTCCACCATCTTGAACAGGTTTTTTTGGTGTAAAGCCATCTGTTGCTTTCAGTAGTATGTGGATCCCTTGGAATGCTCTCCTTCAAACCAAATGCAAGAGAAGACCAACATCCATACTAGAGAATTTCCCAAGTGGAACTGTGGAATAGATTAATTCTCTTAAACAAACTTATTTGGGGTAAAAATGCCTTCATGGAGATCATGCTTCCATAAAAGATCCCTTTATAAATAGCAGCAGAGTTGTATTAATACCCCAAGAGGGAGGAAGGTCATACCAAACTCAATAAAAATAAGTAAGGACCTCCTCCTCTCGCTTATAAAAGCACAATACGCCTAATCCGGCAAATACAAATCTTAAAAAACTTTAACTCATAAAGTATGAAAAAAACTATAATTCCATGCTTCCTGGCATTGCTATGTCTTTTTGGAAGCCTGTCGTGCGGACAAAATCTAGCTGATAATTCCTTGGATTTGAAGGACGAAAATCCACAACCTGTTTTGGTATATGGAGTAGTGTCATCCAAAGAACCTATAGAGAAAGTAACCCTAAAGTACTGGGATTACCTCTTTGATCCTTATATAAAAGAACCACCACCGATAATCCAAGAGACAGTAGCTGAAAGAGGAAACCCCTTCAACGGTGGTAATCCCGGTAGTGATTATCTTTTTTCATTCAAAATAAAAGATATTAAAAAACCGGTTTACATCAGTATGGGAGATAGCTTATCTACCTTTCTTGACCTGTTTTTGGTATTGCCCGGAGACAGCATTGCCCTCCAACTTGATAAAAGGAATTTTACAATAAGTTTTTCAGGACCTGCTCAAGAAAGCTTCAATCTTCAAGCTGCACTTATGAAAGAATTGGAAGGATACCGCTTTGAAAGACCTTCTTCCTTATTGATGATAAGAAACCATAGCCTGGATCATGAACAGAGAGAAATGATTGAATCCCATAATCAAACTTTCGGGAAAAAGGTAAAGGCAGTTGAAACCCTTGATGAAAAACTAGATCATTTGAGTGAAAAGCTTGAGGCAAGAAAGGTTGTCAAGTTCGGTGAAAAGATCATATCATATGAAGGACTTGTTGACAAAAAAGTTCTGGATCTGCTGACACTGGACTATTTTGGGAAAACAGGTATATCAGTGCTCAAAACTTTTGAAACGCTCTATAAATACCCAAGAGTTGAACAGGAGCGTGAACAATTGAAAGAATTTTTTCAAGAATACCTTGACCAAGAAGGATTTATAATTCCTCCTGTTGCCCAAGATGAATCTTCATTCCATTACCTGCAGTTTCTTGAGTCTTTTTATAAGGGGAAATCGCTCGTTGATGGCCGGCCATTTATCACTCTTGTTGTGGAAAATGAAGAAGGTCCTCTGCGTGACGCAATCTTGGCCAGGTACATGTTGGCCAATAGAAATGTGGTGTCGTCCGATATGGATCTTTTATCCCTGGCAAGTGAAACAGTGGAAAATGAACCTTTTGCAGAGATTGTAAGGAGTACACATTCCAGAAACAGGGAAGGATCTCCTGCATTTCCCTTTGTATTTTATGATACAGAAGGTAAGGAAAGAAAGCTGGAAGACTATAAGGGAAAAGTGCTTTTGCTTGATTTCTGGTTTACGGGCTGCAGCGCCTGTATCGGCTTCAAAGAGAATGTGCTCTCCAAACTGGAGGCGTCAATAGGTAATATGGATGACGTTTTGCTGCTCTCAGTTTCTTCTGACAAAGACCCAAAAATCTGGAAAAAAAGTCTGGAATCAGGCAGATACAGTCCGGAATCAGCCATCCACCTCAATACCGGAAGTCTTGGAGGCAACAACAGTTTTTTAGGCCATTACAATATCTCTCTTTATCCACATGTGATGTTGATTGACAGTGATGGAAATCTTGCCAGAACCGGATTTTACAAACCTGATGCAGGGACATTAATGGACGAAATAAATCGTTTGCTGCCAGAAAAAAAACCTTAGACTCTTAAATACTACTCATTATCCATTCATTTAACCACGCTAGAATATGACAAACAGATATCTACTTACGATTGCCATAATACTGTTCTTTGTGCAGAGCGCTTTGGCCCAATCAGGATCAGTTTTCAGCCTAAAGGGAAAGGTTTTGGACAGTCGGGACGGACAGCCACTTCCAGGGGCATTAATACAGATAGATGATACCGGAATTAATACAGTAACTGACAACCAGGGGAATTACCTCCTGGAATTAGCTGTGGGAATCCATAGTCTCCAGGTGCGGTTCCTTGGTTACCACAATTTGAACACAACTATAGAGGTACCCTTATCAGAGACTGAACCGTTGGAGCTGACGCTTGAGCCTGATCAGCTTAGATTAGAGGAAGTTGAGGTTATCTCCACCGGATATCAGGAACTTCCAAAGGAAAGAGCAACAGGGTCTTTTGTGCAGTTGGATAATGAACTGATCAACAGAAGAGTCAGTACCAACCTGATAGACAGGTTGGAAGATGTTACTCCCGGACTGATTTTCAACAGGACCGGGCCTGCAAATGACCCCATCAGCATCAGGGGAAGAAATACTCTTTTTGCAGATACCCAACCCTTGGTAATTATCGACAATTTCCCGTATGATGGCCCCCTTGATAATATCAATCCAAATGATGTTGAATCCATAACAGTACTCCGGGATGCGGCAGCTGCGTCAATCTGGGGTGCCAGAGCAGGCAATGGGGTAATTGTCATCACTACCAGACAGGGTGCTGAATCCCCGCCGAGAATTAGCTTCAACAGCAACATTAATTTCATCGAAAAGCCTGACCTGTTTTACGGTCCCCAGATGGCAATGAATGATTTCATTGACTTGGAGAAAATGCTGTTCAACAGAGGAGTCTACAATGCGAGGGAAAACAATATCAGCAAACCCCCTCTCTCACCGGGTGTGGAGACATTGATTGCAGGCAGGGACGGACTGATTTCCCAAGAAGAAGTTGAGAGAAGGTTGAACAGTTTTAGACAACAGGACGTCAGAAGAGATTTTACAGATTATTTCTACAGGCCTACTGTAAACAGACAATATTCCCTATCCCTTACCGGAGGTACTAAGGGGCATAGGTATTTTATTTCCGGAGGGTATGACCACAATACTGAAAATATTACCGGAAACAATAATAACAGGATTACTCTAAATGTCAACAACTCGTGGAAACTGGTAAATGATAAGCTTGACCTTGGACTGGGACTGTATTATGCCAGACAGGAAAACAGTATTGGGACAGTCCTTCCAAGCAGCAATAACTATTTTCCCTATGACAGGTTGGTCGACGAAAACGGTACAGGTCAAATAATTACCCAAAATTATAACAGAAGGTTTATCGAAAACCAACTACATCCTGAACTCCTGGACTGGAATTACATCCCATTTGACGAAATCGGACGTGTCAGAAATATTAATGTAGGTGATGATTACAGGATTAACTTTTCGGCAGCTTACAGGATACTCCCTGGGCTAAGTGCAGAACTAAAATACCAATACTGGCAAAATACAGGCAGACTAGAAGATTTTCGGGAGGAAGACCTGTATTTTTCAAGAGACTTAATCAATCAGTTTACCCAGCTTGACCCCAATGGAAACATCAGTAGAGCCATACCTGAGGGGGCAATAATGGATGTAAATCAATCACACTCTTTCAGCCATAACCTGAGAGGGCAACTTACCTACTCAGGAAGCTTTGGGAATGACCATGAACTGAACGCCATTGGAGGTTACGAAGTCAGGGATTGGCAGTCCGAATTCCATTCATTCAGATTTTACGGCTATGAACCTGATCTGGCCATCAGCAGACCCGTCAACTTTGAGACAACTTATCGCCGTTATCATAACAACTTCCCTGCAAACATTCCCAATGGAGTTAGTCATGGTGGATCCGTTGACAGGTTTATATCATATTTTGCAAATGCAGGATATACAATTAAGAAGCGTTACATTCTTTCCGCAAGTGCCCGAAGGGATGCATCTAATCTTTTTGGAGTAAATACCAATCAAAGGGCTGTACCCCTTTGGTCAGTGGGTGCAGGTTGGATACTGAGTGAAGAAAAGTTTTTTGATTCCGGGTGGATGCCATTTCTGAAATTAAGGGCATCATATGGTTATAATGGAAATGTCGATAAGAATGTCTCCGCTTTGACAACTGCCCTTTACTATGTAAGTGCATTGCAGCCGAACATCGGGAGTTTGGGAGCAATGGTAATGAACCCACCCAACCCATTACTTAGATGGGAAAAAATAGGTATCGCCAATTTTGGGCTGGACTTTGAAAGCAAAGACAGCCGCTTCAGAGGATCCATAGAATATTACAACAAAAAAGGTAAGGACCTGATCGGTGATAGTCCTGTTCCTTTCTCTACAGGTGTTAGCACCTTCAGAGGTAATTATGCTTCGATGATTACCAAAGGCCTAGACCTGGATATACAGTCTGTAAATTTGAATGGTGCCCTGCGTTGGACCACTAACTTTTTTTACAGCCGTGCAGAAGAAAGGGTCACAGATTACAGGATGCTTGGGACAACGCTTTCATACCTGGAAGGTGCACAAATGGTCCCTATGGAAGGACGTCCGCTTTTCTCTTTATATTCTCTTCCCTGGGGAGGATTGGATCCCAATACCGGTGACCCACTTGGAATACTGAACGGAGAGCCGAGCAGTAATTATGCAACAATTTTCAGTGAAGCAAGTCCTGAAAACATTCAGTTCGAAGGATCTAGAAGACCTGTCTCATTTGGTTCGGTCAGAAATAATCTGTACTGGAAAGGTTTGAGTCTGTCTTTTAATATTTCGTATAGATTGGGGTATGTATACAGAAAGCAGGCCCTGAATTATAACGGAATCCTTCAGGGAAATATTGGCCATCCTGAGTATGCCCAAAGATGGCAGCAGCCCGGAGATGAAGCAATTACTAATGTTCCTTCCATGCCCGGAGGGCAGAACAACTTAAGAAACAACATCTACAGGTTTTCGGAAATCCACTCTTTAAGGGCCGATAATATAAGATTTCAGGACATTCGCATAGCTTATAATCTTAACAGGACGAAGCTGCCCTGGTTACCTTTCGAAAATGCTGAACTGTACAGTTATGTCAACAACATAGGGATTATTTGGAGAGCCTCAAAAGATCTTGTTGATCCGGACTTTCCTTCCAGTAGACCTTTGAGAAGTCTGGCTGCAGGACTGAAAATCGATTTCTAATGATTCCATCACCAAAATTGTATTTCTGATAAACTGATTACTACAAAAATGAAAAAGAAAATATACTTATTATTGATAGTTGTCCTCACCTCTTGTGAAGGGTTTTTGGACGAGAAGCCCAACAGGAATCTGGCTGTACCTGCAAGTCTTGACGAAATCGAGGCACTTCTGAACCATACTTCGGTTTTTTTCCTCACACCAACCTATCAGTTGATTGCCTCTGACGAATATTTCCTTACTGATGCCGGATTTAACGGACTGAACAATTTTACACAACAGAGAGCCCATTTACGGGATTTTGAAACGATGTTCGAAGGAGTTTCCAATGTAGCTGAATGGTCTACCCCGTACAGCCAAATTATGTATTCCAATATTGTATTGGATCTTCTGGATTCGCAGACAGATTTAACCAATTCTGAAAAACAAAAAGCAGATAGAATCATAGGAGCGGCCATGTTCAAAAGAGCATTTGCTCTGTTTAACCTTATTCTGAACCATGGAGAATTTCCTGACCCAATATCTGCTGCATCAAAAAATGGCATCCCTGTACCTCTTGTGCCTGATATTGCCAATCCGGCTCCCTTTGCAAACCTGTCTGATACTTATCTTCAAATTATAAATGATCTTGAAAATTCCGCCGGTTTGATGCAGGAAAGACCGACAAATATCAGTACTCCATCTTCTCAGTCGGCTTTTGCTCTTTTGGCAAGGGTTTACCTTTCCATGAACGATTTTGAAAATGCCCTGAAATACTCTGAAAAAGCCCTGCAAATGGGATATAGGCTGATGGACTACAATGACAAAGATCCAGGACTTGCGTTTCCCTTTGAAATGGAAAACGAAGAAGTAATATATTATTCTGTAGTTATGTTTTATTCTGGTTTTGTCAATAGTCCTGAAACCAGAGTGGACCCGGTTTTTTTTAATAACATCCCTGAAAATGATCTCAGGAAGAATTTGTTCTTTAGAACGAACCCTAATGGAGCGATAAATTTTAGGGGTACATATTCTGGAAATAGGGACTACTTTTCAGGTTTGACAACATCTGAGCTTTTCCTGATTAAAGCAGAATGTCATGCAAGGTTATCGGAAGAAGTAGCAGCATTGGAATCACTCAATGAGTTGATGCAGATGAGATTTGACCGTGATACTTTTATGCCTTTAACCGGTGAAACAGCTGAGGAAGTATTAAGTTTTGTACTGGAAGAGAGAAAAAAAGAACTGTTTTTCAGAGGGATACGTTGGTCTGATTTAAAAAGATTTCATCAGCTAGGAGAACTGGAAATACAATTGATTAGAGAAGTAAATGGAACTTCATACGCTTTTCAACCTTCCTCGACAGGGTTTGGAATTCCTATACCTCCAGAGGAATTAAACCTCAGGAATGAATAAGGCTTGTCAGGTAATCGATCGATATGTATGCAAAAAGAAGGGGGTGTCCGAAAAGTCGAGACACCCTTTTTTTATTGTTGATCTTCTCTAAAATTATTATTTTAGAGTTGAACAAAATACAACAATGTCTAAGGTAGTTTTTAAAAATCAGACTGGCAATTG
>NZ_JBHLWI010000051.1:0-8335 GCF_042432905.1 Fontibacter flavus
TATGACCGGAACCCGGTCAAAAACGCCCCCGGGACCCCAACAGCACCAGAAATAACCCCCGGTAAACTGTCAAATATTCTTTTATGCCGTAAACATACATTTTTTTGCTTTTCATGTCAAGCATCAGCACAAAAATATTTTAAACAAAACACATTTATTTATTTTTATAATACGTTTTTATAGGGGTGAAAAGTTTTTGAAGAGGTAAAAAATTGGGGTATAAACAAAAAAAAGAGGCTTTTCAGCCTCTTTTAGATAGTTTTTCATTTTTAATTTTCTTGAGGTATTCTTTGACCAACCTCAAACGCTGATTATCTCCCAAAACTTCTTGGGGAATAATCCTTTCCAAACTCCACTGCATACTTACTTTTGATTATGGGTGTTATAAGCTATTAACGGATGAGTGTCTAAAATAGTTTAGACAACTCTACTACTCAATATTGAATATCTTTTCCTGCTTTCAAAATAAGTACTTAAATTAATCAACTGAATTCATTCAAAAAATTTACCCCATGGAATTTCAAACTTTAGAGAACATATCACCTGTCATTGACCAGATTTTTGAAGCCCAGCAAAAACAGGCAGTTAAAATGAGAAATAGTTCCGCTTCTCATAGAAAGGCCTTGCTGAACAAAATGTTGGATTGGATCAAAACCAACAAGGAAGATATCAGAAGGGCGGTATATGCTGATTTCAAAAAACCGTATCCTGAAATTGACATCAGTGAAATATTTGTGGTCACCTCTGAAATCAAATATACCATCAAACATTTGGATGAGTGGATGAGGATAAAAAAGGTAGGAACTCCTATGACGATGCTGGGCAGTAATGCTTACATACAGTATGAACCAAAAGGAACCGCACTTATCATTGCCCCTTGGAATTATCCCTTTAATTTGGCATTAGGCCCATTAGTTTCAGCACTTGCGGCAGGTTGCACTGCCATTATCAAACCTTCGGAGATGACACCACATACCTCCGCCCTGATCAGGAGATTGGTGGAGGAAACCTATGACCAAAGCCAAGTGGCTGTTTTTGAAGGAGAAGTTGATGTGGCGCAAAAACTTTTAACCAAACCTTTTGATCATATTTTCTTTACTGGTAGTCCCGGCGTAGGAAAAATCATCATGAAAGCTGCAGCCGAACACCTCTCTTCTGTGACCTTGGAATTAGGCGGGAAATCACCAGCAGTAGTAGACGCCAAAGCTGATATCCAAGATGCTGCTGAGAAAATCATATACGGAAAATTCGTAAACTGTGGACAGACCTGCATCGCTCCAGATTATGTCCTGGTGCATATTGCTGTAAAAGATGCCTTATTGGAAGCCCTTAAAAATGCTATCCATAAAATGTATGATCCTGCTGATAAGGGTGTAGAAAAATCTAAAGATTATGCAAGGATAGTCAACCTCAAGCATCTTAAAAGAATCAAGCACCTGCTCGCCGATGCAGAGATCAAAGGAGCCCAGATATTTTTCGGCGGATACGTCAGCGAAGAAGATAATTTCTTCGAACCTACAATTTTAACAGGCCTAAGTGAGGAAATGGAAATTATGCAAGAGGAAATTTTTGGGCCAATTCTTCCCATCATTACCTATGCGAATATGGAAGAGGCTATTCGTTACATCAACCTTAAGCCAAAGCCACTAGCTTTATATGGCTTTTCTAAAGACCAGTACATCATCAACCGCTTATTTACCGAGACTTCTTCAGGAGGAGCAGTAGCCAATGACTGCGTGCTGCATTTCCTCCACCATGAGTTGCCTTTTGGAGGTGTCAATAACAGTGGAATAGGAAAAGCTCATGGACATCATGGGTTTCTGGCATTTTCCAATGAGAAAGCAGTGCTGAAACAAAGGATAGGTTTGACAGCTTCTAAACCGTTATTCCCGCCCTATGGAATTGCAGGTAAAAAAATCATTGATAGCTTATTGAAGTGGTTTTAAAAAATGACCTATTCAAAATTGGCTTTCTTTAATCAGTCTTCTTGATCTAAAAGACAATCTACCCACCGAACTAATCAAGATATACATGCAATACAATCTGTTCTTATTTCTTGCTTTATGCCTTATATCCATGACCAATAAAACCAACGCCCAACAAAGAGCAAGAGACTATGGCATATCTATAGGTGTATTACCAACAGGAGTTCTGAATGCCATCACGGATGTTGCCGGAGTGCAGGTAGGACATCTGACAAAGCTTGAAGGTGAGGATATCCGAACAGGCGTCACAGCCATCCTGCCACATTCAGGCAACTTGTTTCAGGAAAAAGTACCTGCAGCGGTATTTATCGGAAATGGATTTGGGAAATTGGCTGGCACCACTCAGATTGAGGAATTGGGAAATATCGAAAGTCCTATCATTTTGACCAATACTTTAAGTGTTGCGGCAGGAATTCAGGGAGTGATCGAGTATACGCTTACTTTTCCAGGCAATGAACAGGTACAATCGGTCAATACTGTAGTAGGGGAAACCAATGATGGCTTCCTCAATGACATCAGAGGACAGCATATTGATAAAGAGGATGTACTGAAAGCTATTCAGGCTGCTTCAGAAACACATGTTCAGGAAGGCAACGTAGGAGCAGGCACTGGAACGGTTTGTTTTGGTTTTAAAGGTGGAATTGGCACCTCATCCAGAAAACTTCCTGCTTCTTTGGGAGGCTATACAGTAGGAGTATTGGTTCAAAGTAACTTTGGTGGCGTATTGCAAATTGATGGCGTCCCAATTGGTGTCGAATTGGAACAATATAGCTTCAAAAATCAAATTGAGTCCGCTGATGGATCCTGCATGATCATTGTGGCAACGGATGCGCCAGTCAATGAACGAAACCTGAAGAGAATGGCTCAAAGAGCGATGATGGGTTTAGCGAAAACAGGGGGCATAGCCTCCAATGGATCCGGTGATTATGTAATTGCTTTTTCAACAGACCCACAAAACAGAATCCCCCACTCTGGCAATGCACTGCAACTTAATGAGCACAAATACCTTCAAAATGACGATATGAGTGCTCTTTTTTTGGCAACCATAGAAGCTACAGAAGAAGCCATTATCAATTCTCTTTTTGTTGCTGAAACAATGATCGGCAAATCAGGTAGACAGGTCAATGCCTTGCCAAAAGAAAAGGTAATTGAAATCATGAAACATTATAACCGAATCCAATAGGCTTCTTCTCCTTTATAAATCTTCGATATTTTCCAAATAGAATTCTGCCTGCCTGAGAATCGCTTCCTTGTCTTTCATTTTTGACCAGGTTCGGTAAGCCATGCCAATTCTGGGGTTTTTGGCCAATTTATCTTCATTACGATGATAAAAGTGCCAGTATAGGCTGTTGAATGGACAGGCTTTCTCCCCAACTTTGAGGTTCTTTTTGTAATGGCAGCCTCCACAATAGTCACTCATCTTATCTATATAATTGGCAGAAGAAACATAAGGCTTGGTACCCACTATTCCCCCATCGGCAAATTGACTCATTCCGCGGGTATTGGTAATCTCTACCCATTCTATCGCATCTATATAAATTCCCAAATACCATTGATCGACTTCATCAGGATGAATTCCTGCCAATAAGGCAAAATTTCCAGTTACCATCAAGCGCTGAATATGGTGAGCATAGGCATGTTCCAAAGACTGACCTATGGCATGCCTCATACAACTCATCTTTGTCTTCCCATTCCAAAAATACCCTGGCAATTTCCGATCATGTCCAAAATAATTGAGTTGGCTGTAATCCGGCATTTTCGCCCAATATACACCCCTCATATACTCTCTCCAACCTACAATCTGACGGATAAAGCCTTCCACCTGTGCAATATTGATGCTGTCCTGATGAGCGTACCAGTACTTTTCCACTGTCTCGACAACTTCCAGTGGGGAAAGCATCTTGGTATTCAGACAAAAACTCAATCTGCTATGAAACAAAAAGGCATTGCCCGTGTACATGGCATCTTGATATTCCCCAAATCTGGGTAAAAGCTCCTTACAGAAATAGCCCAGCAGCTGTAATCCTTCCTCCCTATTGATAGGCCAAGGAAAATTTTGTGCATCTAAATTACCAATTGTTTGAACCTGACATTGATCAAGCATATTTTTCATTTCAGTCACATCCTTGCTAAGAGAGAATGGAGGCTTGATCAAAAGGGGATCTTTTAGCTTCTGACGGTTATCATGATCATAATTCCATTTCCCTGTTATTGGTCCATCCCCTTCCATCAAAATTCCATACTTCTTTCGCATCTCCCTATAAAAGGACTCCATCAAATAGGTCTTTTTCCCTTTAAAAAATTCAGCCAAAAATGTCCTATCGGTCAAAAAGTGTTCCGTATCATACACCTGATAACTGATGTCCAGTTTTTCGCAAAACGCTTTCAATTGCTTGTCCAGTCGATATTCATCCGGCAACTGGTATTCAAAATGCTCAAATCCTTCAGAATGCAAAATCTTTTGCAGGTTACCAGTCAGGCTTTGGGTATTTTCTGAATGATCCAAAGCCCAATAAATGACTTGATGTCCTTCCTCCTGGAGTTCCCTTGAAAAAGTCCGCATAGCTAGGAAAAATCCCACTACTTTTTGGACATGATGGATCACATAGTCCGTTTCCTGTCTCATTTCCAACATCAGGTATTGGACCTCCGGACTTTTTTCATTGAACCAACTATGATGATGATTCAACTGATCTCCCAAAATCAATCTTAAAGTTTTTGCCATAAAAAAGGGATTATGAAACCATAATCCCTTTGAACCCTTATTGTTCAAAAAAAATTTATCGTCGGTTCAATATTTGAAACATGGCAGCATACTGGCTTTCCTACCTCTTTGATTATTGTCTCCGGCCATAAAAGATAATCTCATAGACACTTCATGTGCACCACCTGTATTCGCCTGTCCAATCTTGGAAAGGGTAAAATCATAACTGTAACCTATATCCAATCCATTTCCCAAGGAAACTCCCAATAAACCAATTAAAGATTCATTGTTTGGCAGGCCATTTCCTAAAGTCGGCAATCCCCTATACCAAATGCCTAAAACCAAAGGCTGAATATTTACCTGTGCTCCCAAATCCAATTGGTTAAATGGATCCTGGTGTTTATAATTAAAAGCCAACACCAACTCTCTCTGGTATTGTGTATTATTCATGTAATTACTGGCAAGGCCATTGGAAAGGTCAAACTTGATTCCTCCATGAGCTGAGAGCTTCATTGGCCACCTGGAGATCTGATCATCTACATAGGAAACATTGGGCTGTGTAATGTGATGGGCAGAAATTCCCAACCAACCCCAGGAGTTGGTATATAACATACCCAAATGATAGTCCACGTACCGATGTCTGGCGTCAGGACCGAACAATTCTCCACTCACTCCGCCCACAGCTCCAGTACCTTGGTCTATTTGACTTCCAAAAACCAAATTCTGCAGGTTAGCGTCCCTGGAAAAAAAGCTCGCCTGTCCACCAAATCTCAAAAAACTGTCAAATCCCAATTGTAACCTATATGAATAAGCTAAACCAACTTCAGAGGTATTCAGGCCGCTCATGGTTTCCCTCATGCCATTCGCAATCAGTCCTACGCCACTGTTGAGGTTGAAAAAATAATGATCGACATAAGCTGAATATGCATTCAAAGAATGGTCCAAGCCTGGCCATTGGTTTCGGTAATTGACACCAAATCTAGTCATCTCGGATGCCCCGGCAAATGCAGGGTTTAGATAGATAGGCGCAGCATAAAATTGAGAGAACTGCATGTCCTGAGCACTTGTCAAGAATGTCAGCATCCACCCAAAAAACATTAAAATTAATCTCTTCATAGCTTATCTCACTATTGTAACCGTCCCCGTTTTCTCGATTTTCTCCCCACCGATCGTCGTAAAAGCCACTCGATAGATGTAATTGCCCCTCGGCAACAAACTACCCTTATGATTCCCGTCCCATCCCTTATCTTCTAGGCTTTGGCTTGAATAGAGATGCTCTCCCCAGTAGTTGAAAATATGCATCTCAAAATCCACCACGCCCCTGAAAACAGGCTTGAAATAATCATTCAATCCATCTCCATTGGGAGAAAAAGCATTCGGTATGGTCACCCATTCCCCTTGTTCCAAAACTGCAACTGTCCTACTCTGAAGGGACGAACATCCATAGATATCATAAGCCCTTAGAACCACATCAAACTCACCCGCTTGCTTGAAAACATGAACAGGGTCTTTTTCCTGAGCGATATTGCCATCACCGAAATCCCATTCCCATGCGATAAAGTCTTCGGAAATTTCACTTTCAAACACCAGTGGTTCCAATACATGGACTTCAGGCTCTGAAGAGAAGGTCAACTTTTTCACATTGAAATCCACCCTATTGGCAATACTGTTGTCAAATGGAAAAACTACTTTCAACTTCTCCTTAACCTTACAGCCTGAGCCATCTATCACCTCCACTTCGATTTCCCCAGACTGCTTGAATTCAATCTCATTCTTACCAGTGACACCATTATTCCATACAATGGCATAAGGACCATTACCACCTTGAATACTAACCCAAGCAAACCCAATAGCTTCCCCAGTCTCACAGTTTACTTCTATCGCACTTTCGATTTTTGCTGAAAGTTTAACAGGCTGCTCTACTTGAACCATGGAGGTAATCTCACATCCGCTTGCATCTTTGACCTTGAGGGAATATGTGCCTGCCGATAGATTTCTTAGATTTTGGGTTGTGGCTCCATTACTCCACAAAAAGGTAAAAGGTGCCTGCCCTCCTTTGATCTGTATATCTATCTCGCCTTGATTGGTACCAAAGCACTGATTGTGCTGTATCCTGCTCACAGTAACTTCAACTGCCTCAGGTGACTTTATGTCAAAAGACTTTGAAAATGAACAGCCTAAATTGTCCTTAATGAGAACTGAATAGGTGCCGGCCTGAAGGTTATCTATATCTTTTGTCGTCTGACCGTTAGACCAGGAATAAGTATAAGGTGCCTGCCCCCCTGTAATATCCAACTTTATTGATCCAAGACTATTGCTGCTGCAACTGATTGACTCCACAGTTTCCCTGACTTCCAATGCTTCAGCGGCAGACTTGATCTCAAATGATAAAGTAGCGTCACAATTGTACATATCGATTACCTTAACAGTGTAGGTACCAGGCTTCAGGTCTTTGGCTTCCACTTCATCTTTCAGGCCATGGCTCCATTCAATCTTGTAAGGTTCCCCTCTTCCAAATTTTATATTGACTTTAGCACTTCCGTCAGCATTACTTGAACAGGTGGCATGCTGTATCCCGCCCATTTCAATGATAAGTGGAAAAGGGGGCTGAATAACAATCCTTTCCTCATGCTGCTTCCCTTTGCTGTCCTTGATGAAAACAGTATAAGTACCAGAGAATAGATTGTATCGATTCTGAACTTTCTCAAGGTTGTTCCAGGCAAAAGAATAAGGAGGATTTCCTCCCTCTACTTCCAAAATAATGTGACCTCTGTCGAGGTGATGACAAAGCGCCAATTTACCGCTCACAGTCACCTTGATTGGAGTTTCGACACCTCCTACTACTCCAAAACCAACTTCTCCTAATACCAAAGCATGATTCAGGGGGTTATAGGCTACTGACAAATCAGAAAAAGACATAACTCTCCCAGCCTGAAAAATCAGGGCCAAAAAGAGAAGAAGATTCATTTTCCAACGTAATGACATTTCCTATTATCGATTGCAGCCTATAGGGTCTTTACAAGTGTGGATTTTGTCATTCAAAAGCAAAATACTGTATTTCATTTTTTGAAACATTATTTTTTGCTTTTTGCATGAAACAAAATGATATACTTGTCATTTGTCTATTTGACTTAATTTATCAAATAAAATATTGAAAATGCAAGTACTTTAGAAGAGGGGGCAAAAATGAAATGACTATCAAAAAAGTGTAATTATTCTTCCAATTGTACAATATTCAAAAATCAATGCACGGGATGCTTTTTTTAGAATCTGAAATGTAACCCCGGCTTAAAAAGGCCTAAAATAGATTTTTAAAAAAAAATCAACTTTTTTCAAGCATGCTCTTCAATTTGCTTTAATGGCACAAAAAAAGCTGATGAAGAAGACTTCATCAGCTTAGTGAATTTTGTTGGGATAATCTTATAAACCTATGTCAACCTGATGCCTCAGTATATCTTCAAAGGTTTCTCTTTCCCTTATGAGGTGGGCTTTACCATCCAAGATCAAGACTTCTGCTGGCCTCCTGTTTTGTGCGCGACGTCGTCGCTACAATAAATAAGTATTGAAAATCAATCACTTACTGTTTTATAATTTGAAATTTGGGTCACGCGGAGCTATTTTTGCCCCATGTTTGTACGAAAAAACA
>NZ_JBHLWI010000052.1:0-3798 GCF_042432905.1 Fontibacter flavus
CAATTGCCAGTCTGATTTTTAAAAACTACCTTAGACATTGTTGTATTTTGTTCAACTCTAAAATAATAATTTTAGAGAAGATCAACAATAAAAAAAGGGTGTCTCGACTTTTCGGACACCCCCTTTCGTTAATCCCGGATGTAAGCAACTTACGTTCTTCTGATCTGCAATCTGATATCGGAGAATTCTTTTTGTTCGATAAAAGGCTGACTTCTCAACCTTCTTCCAGTAGCTGCATAGATAGCATTTGCTATGGCACCACCTGTTGGCGGAAGAGCAGGCTCTCCTAATCCAGTAGGATCATAGCCACTATCGACGTAATGCACTTCTACTTCAGGCACTTCCTTCATTCGGATCAACCTATAGGTATCAAAATTTCTTTGTTTAGGGAGACCATTTTCAAAGGTCATGTTGGTAAACATGGCATGTCCCATGCCGTCCACGATGCCCCCTCTTACCTGATGGTCTGCACCGGTTGGGTGAACTACGATTCCGCAATCTGTGGCAGCAGTTATTTTTTTCAAAACAGGCTGACCGATATCCATCACGATATCTGCCACTTGTGCGACATAAGACCTATGAGAGAAATAAACACTGAAGCCTTGCATGACATCTTTGTTTTTGCCCCAATTGGATTTATCAGCAGCTGTTTCAATGACACCTATCATCCTATCAATATCATAGTGGATCTCTCCTACAGGATTCTTTTTGGCTCTTTCCAAAAGATCCAATCTCATTTTTACCGGATCTTTTTTTGCAGCCAAAGCTACCTCATCAAGGAAGGATTGTTCCGCATAAGCCAAGAAATTGGTAATGGGGGCTCTCCAGGCATTGGTCGTAATAGGAGATTTGTGCTCAAGGTTTTCGATGAGTAAATTGTCAATTGCACCAGAAGGAAAGTTATTTTCTCTGGTCGTATTACCCGCATTGATGCCTACGCCGCGAAGCTTATAGCCGATCATATTCCCCTGATTATCCAAAGCTGCTGAGAACTGATACCTTACCGCAGGTCTGTAAGCACCTCCAGTCATATCGTCTTCCCTACTCCAGGTCACTTTTACGGGTTTATCCAAAATTTTGGAAAGCTCAGCTGCTTCTACTACGAAATCAGCCCTTAATCTTCTACCAAAACCACCTCCCAATCGGGTAATGTCTACGGTGATGTTTTCTTTCGGAATACCCAAGAGCTGGGCTGTTTCCATTCGTGCTCTATCTGGAGTCTGTGTTGGCCCGATGAGTTCCACCTGATCACCTTTGACATGTGCGAAAAAGTTCTGAGGCTCCATGGGTGAATGGGACAAGAAAGGACATTGGTACTCAGCTGTCACAATTTGAGCGGCGTTTTTAAATGCTGTCTCCACATCTCCATCTTTTCTCATTACTTGTGCACTTTTGCTCGCCATCAGCTCTTTAAAGATTCTGTCATGATCAAAACTGCTTTCTACCGCACCATCCGGTTCATATTCAATTCTCAACTGTCTTTTTGCTTTGATCAAAGGCCAAGTAGAATCACCGATCACTGCAACATTATTTTTAAAAACCACAACATCAGTCACACCGGCTACTGACCTTGCGGCAGAATCATCAACAGATTTGATTTTCATACCAAAAGGTGGCCGCTGAATCATTGCATTGACCATCCCTTCTCTATATATATCCAGCCCATAAATCGGTTGACCAGTAAACATGGCTTTATTTTCCACGTTTTTCACAGGCGTGCCAATCAGGGTAAAGTCTTTTACATCTTTAAGCTTGACATCCTCTGGAGCTGTCATTTGTGCAGCTTCACTGACTACTTCCCCATAATGGAATTTTTTCTTTCCATTGTGGAATATTTCCCCGTTTTGGGTTGTCAATTCTCCGGGATCAACATTCAATTTCTGCGCTGCAGCGGCCACTAAAAGATATTTCGCTGTTGCACCTGCTTTCCTTAGCCTCTCCCAGGAATGTGGCATTGCCCCGGATCCTCCAGTCAGTTGTCTGTCATATTTCTCATTATCCAAAGGAGCCTGAAGCACCCTTACTTTCTTCCAGTCAGCATCCAACTCTTCCGCTACTATCATAGGGAAAGATGTTTTAATATTTTGACCCAACTCAGGATTAGGCGAATAAATCACCACGTCTCCATCAGGAGAAATGGACAGATAAGCGTTAAAATCAAGTACTTTGGAAAGTACCTCTTCATTAGTCAAGACCTTCATCTTTGGAGAATCACAACCCGACCAATAGAAACCAATAAACAATCCTCCTGTGACAGTTGATGCCAGCTTAAGGAAATCCCTTCTATTTGTTTTCGTAAAATTCTCCATGATTATTTAATTTTTGCAGCTAATGCTACAGCTTCTCTTATTTTATGATAAGTTCCACAACGACATAAATTGCGGTTCATTGCATTTTCGATTTCTTCTAAAGTAGGCTTTGGGTTTTTCTTTAAAAAAGCAGCCGCATTCATGATTTGGCCAGCCTGACAATAACCACATTGGGCGACATCCACCTCTTCCCAAGCCTTTTGTACCGGATGATCCCCTTCTTTGGACAACCCTTCTATCGTGGTGACCTCATCTGAACCTATGCTGGAAACCGGCAAGGTACAGGAATAAGTGGCTTCTCCATTAATATGGACTGTACATGCTCCACATTGGGCAATTCCGCAGGAATACTTCGTGCCGACCAGACCCAAATGATCTCTCAACACCCACAATAAGGGGGTATCATCATCAACATCTACCTTGATAGTTTCACCGTTGATTCGAAGATTATAATTTGCCATTTTTTAAAATCGTTTAATACAAACCTTAAAGTACCAATATTTTTCATTTTTTTGAAACAAATAGCATGGAATTTGATACGTATTTATATACAATGCAATTGGTTCGTTTTAACGGAATCTGATCTTTTGCATGATTGTATCGATGGAAATTAAAATTTCCTCCAAAATTACCGGACTTAGAATGGAATATGCTTCGCTGAAATTAAAACTTAAACTAAAGTTTAATTTTGAACGAATTTCACATACAATAATCAAAGTTTCGTGTTAACGTTTTTGTAACGTACATGATTTGAAAAAAAAAATTTGGATAAGTGGCTGTTTATTAATTACTTCATGACGGTTTCTTCACCCGAATTACCCACCAACATCACCCTTAATATTTAATATATGTTAAGTTTAAATAAAATCTTTCTGTCTGTATGCTGCCTAGGTTTGATGACCTGGATTTTGGCAGTTACAGAGATTAATTCATTTGAACCTTCTGAGGATAATAACAAGCAGGCTTTCATTGAAACAGATCCACACTTATATATCTCGGAATCATATATTGTGAAATCATCCATTCTGCCAATTGAAAATAATTACTTTCTCAGCCTTTCAGGAATTAAAGATCTTTCAAAAAATAAATTTTTATTGATCAACGGGATAATTGCTTTGGCTTTTTTAATATTGGCTACAAAACTAAAACTAGAAGTGAATATTTACAGGTTCTTCAATAAAGACCACAATGGAGAAATCGTTTTTTCGGATTCAACAGCAAAATCAGTTCATTACATAACAGCTGTTAGTGGTAAAATTTCAAAAGTAATTGGAGTTTCATTTGCCCTTTTGACAGTGATCACTTTCGTGTTTTAAAACTTTGTTTTTATCATTCTTTTTTCAAAAAATATTAAAAATGACATTTAGGGGGTGTCCGAAAAGTCGAGACACCCTTTTTTTATTGTTGATCTTCTCTAAAATTATTATTTTAGAGTTGAACAAAATACAACAATGTCTAAGGTAGTTTTTAAAAATCAGACTGGCAATTG
>NZ_JBHLWI010000053.1:0-49907 GCF_042432905.1 Fontibacter flavus
TTGCCAGTCTGATTTTTAAAAACTACCTTAGACATTGTTGTATTTTGTTCAACTCTAAAATAATAATTTTAGAGAAGATCAACAATAAAAAAAGGGTGTCTCGACTTTTCGGACACCCCCTTTTTTGAATGCTCATTATTCTTAATAATATGGAGAACACATTGTCATGTTATCAATTTTGAAGGCTTCGGGAGAATTGTCATTTTTACCTACATTCCCGACACTCAAAATAACCAAATATTCAGGACCGGAGTCAGCCAAATGGACTTTGATGTGTCCGTCAAAGGACTTGAAATCCTCAAAACTTAATTTTCTTCCATCTGATAAGTTTCCTAAAACGGTAACACTTTTCAAGCTTCTGATATCTACAGGGTTCAATAGATAGGCTATTGGGGAATCAATTTGATCATAGGCCCCAAAATGAAGATGGGCAGGAAAATAATACTCAAGCACATCTTTCTCCCCTGCTAATTCCAATGTCAATTCCAAATCTCCATTCAGTAATTCTCTAACGGAGACATTTCCTGTATAATTAAAATCCGAACCTTTATACAAGGCGAAGGTCAATTCATTTTGTAGCGCAACCTCTTCTTCTTCCTTCTGACAGGAAAAAAGAACTAGGCTCATTAGAATTAAGATTGTTAACTTTTTCATTGTAGTGGTGTTATACTGTTAAAACGCCTTTAAAAGAATTTAAGTTTTCTTTACCAATTTAAATTTACTTAAATTATTTTCCATTCAAAGTGAATCAAGTCACATTGAATTTCCCTCCCAAAAAAATATGAAGCATTTTGCTGAACTGTTTACCCAACTTGACCAGAGCAATAAAACATCTGACAAAATGGAAGCACTTAGGCAATATTTTGAAAATGCCTCTGGAGAAGATAGATTATGGACAATAGCACTTTTTACGCATAAGCGTCCCAAAAGACAAGTAAATACCAAGTTATTGATAGAATGGTGCTGTGAATGGTCCGGAATACCGGATTGGTTATTTGAAGAGTCTTACCAAACTGTAGGTGATTTGGCAGAAACGATTTCCCTCCTTTTACCTTTGTCCCAAGGTACCAAAGACCAACCGCTATCATTTTGGATACGGTATTTGATGGATATGGAAAACATGGAAGTGGAAAGTAAAAAAGAAAAAATCCTCGAGGCATGGAGAAATTTAGGTCGAGAAGAACGGTTTATCTTTACCAAAATTATTACCGGGGGTTTTAGAGTGGGGGTCAGCCAAAATCTCATTACGCAGGCTGTTGCTGATGTATTTGATATGGAGAAGTCTGAAGTAGCCCATAGGATAATGGGGGACTGGTCTCCCCTATCTGTAGATTTTGATACTTTAATCCTATCAAAAAATCAAACCGATAACCTTTCCCGACCTTACCCTTTTTATTTGGCACATCCACTGGATCTTCAATTTGCCAATCTGGGACCGGTAATGGATTGGCAAATAGAATGGAAGTGGGATGGCATCAGAGGCCAAATTATCAAAAGATCAAAAGAGTCATTTATTTGGTCCAGAGGTGAAGAGCTAATGAGTGAAAAATTCCCTGAATTGCTTGAAATGCTATCTAACTTTCCTTCAGGAACTGTTTTGGATGGGGAGATAATTGCTTTCAAGAACGATAAACCCCTGCCCTTTTCTTCATTGCAAACAAGAATTGGCAGGAAAAACCTAAGTAAAAAAATTCTGGAAGAGTCACCCGTCAGTTTTATAGCATATGATATTCTGGAAGAAAACGGAACAGATATCAGGAATCATTCTCTTGAACATAGAAGAAAAAGACTTGAAGTAGTCATTGATGAAATAGCACATCCAAAGTTGATCGCATCACCCATAATTGAGTCAGAATCTTGGGAAGAATTGACAAAATTGCACCAGCAATCAAGATCTATGATGGCTGAAGGTTTTATGTTAAAGAGAAAAAACTCACCTTATGAGGTTGGAAGAAAGAGAGGCAACTGGTGGAAATGGAAAATCGATCCTTTAACCATAGACGGTGTCCTGCTTTATGCCCAGAAAGGACATGGAAGAAGGGCAAACCTCTATACGGATTATACCTTGGCCGTATGGGATGAGGATAAATTGGTGCCTTTTGCCAAAGCCTATGCTGGCTTGACAGATGCAGAAATCATGGCGGTAGACAATTATATCAAACAAAATACGGTAGAAAGATTTGGACCGGTAAGGACGGTCAAACCTGCTTTGGTTTTCGAAATTGCTTTCGAAGGAATACAGGAAAGTCCAAGACATAAATCAGGAATAGCATTGCGTTTCCCAAGAATACAAAGATGGCGTGTGGACAAGCCTATTGAAGAAGCCAATACGTTGAAGGATTTAAAAGCATTACTGTCTGTTTATGGAGCATAAAGAGCTTGCGATAGCTTTTCAATATTTTGAGGAAAAAGGTTGGAAACCATTTGAATTTCAGGTCAACACATGGAAGGATTTTTTGCAGGGAAAATCAGGTATGCTCAATGCCCCCACTGGCAGTGGAAAAACTTTTGCTTTGTGGTTTCCGGTAATTTTGGACTATATCCGTCAACATCCCATCGATTGGCAAAAACCAAGGAAAAACGGAACACAATTGATTTGGGTTACGCCTTTGAGAGCATTGGCATTGGATATCCAAAAGGCGATGCAAGAAGTATGTACAAGCATCGGATTACCCTGGCAAGTAGCTGTCCGAAATGGAGACACAGATACGAAAGAGCGGCAGGCACAAAAGAGAAATCCCCCAGAATGTCTGGTAACCACACCAGAGACACTTCAGATATTATTGGCCCAAAAAGAAAACCAAAAGGTTTTCAAAGATGTAAAAGCGATTGTTATCGATGAATGGCATGAGTTAATGGGTAATAAAAGGGGGGTCCAAGTCCAACTTGCATTGGCTTATATTAAGTCTATTTGTCCACAAAATTTTAGACTTTGGGGAATCTCAGCCACAATTGGAAATTTGGAAGAAAGCTGCCGTATTCTTTTAGGCAATAAACTGCCTGTTCATTTGGTTCGGGCAGATGTTCAAAAAAATATCCAGCTTTATACGGTCTATCCTGATGAATTAGAGAAATATCCTTGGTCAGGTCATCTTGGTCTGAAACTGATTGATAAAATCATTCCCATAATTGAAGCACATCAGTCTTTGCTAATATTCACCAATACACGGGCTCAGACAGAGATCTGGTACCATCATATCATGTCGATCAGACCTGATTGGGCAGGCTTGGTGGCGCTTCACCACGGTTCTCTCGATCAGAGTGTTAGGTCTTGGGTAGAGAATGCGCTGAATGCAGGGAAACTCAAAGTGGTCGTCTGCACTTCTTCTTTGGATTTGGGAGTAGATTTTAGGCCGGTTGATGCCGTGATTCAAATTGGAAGTCCCAAAGGAGTCGCTAGATTTGTCCAAAGAGCGGGCAGGGCAGGACATCAGCCTGGACTTCCAAGCAAGATTTATTTTGTACCCACCCATTCATTGGAATTGTTGGAGGCCGCAGCGCTGAGAAGTGCGGTAGAAAAGGAAGAGATGGAAAGCATACATGCTCCTACCCTTACTTATGATGTCCTGATACAATTCTTGATCACTTTAGCTGTTGGAGATGGTTTGAGACCTGAGCTGATATTTCAGGTGATTAAAAGCTGCTATTCATACCATGAATTAAGCCAAGAAGAATTTGACTGGATCATGAAATTTATAACTGAAGGAGGCACTTCTTTATCGGGCTATGAGGAGTTTTCTAAAGTCAGTTTGAATGAAGAGGGTGTTTATACAGTAAAAAATAAGAAAACGGCCATGAGGCACCGGCTTTCCATGGGAACTATAGTCAGTGATCCCATGCTAAAAGTGAAATTTCAAAATGGCACATACCTTGGCATGATAGAGGAATACTTCCTTTCAAAATTAAAACCAGGTGACCGTTTTTTCTTTTCAGGTCGAAATTTGGAATTTGTGTCAATAAAGGAGTTAAGTGCTATTGTCAAATTGTCCACCAAAAAAAGTAATAATACCCCATCATACATGGGGGGAAGAATTTCACTCACTTCAAAGCTTGCAGGTAAAATCAGGGAAATTTTGGAAAATGCTGCCAAAGGAATTTTCGAGTCTGATGAAGTGGCTTATATTCATCCTCTTTTGGATCTCCAGCAGAGGCTGTCATTAATACCTGATAACCATACACTTTTGGTTGAAAGAAATATTTCCCGAGAGGGTCATCATATCTTCTTTTACCCTTTTGAAGGGCGAATGGTACATGAAATTCTAGGGGCATTGGTTGCTTATCGAATAAGTGTAAGCTTTCCTATTTCATTCAGCATCGCCATGAACGATTATGGATTCGAGCTCCTTTCTGATTCACCTATACCAATTGAAGAGATTCTAGAAGAGGATGTATTTTCAGAAATGAACCTGGAAGAAGATATCCTTACCTGCATCAATGAGAGCGAAATGACTAAAAGAAAATTCAGGGATATTGCCACAATTTCGGGATTGATTTTTCAGGGATATCCGGGAAAACCCATAAAATTCAGACATCTTCAGGCCAATTCCGGGATTTTGTATGGTGTTTTTGAAGAATATGATCCCCATAACTTATTGCTTCAACAAGCACACAGGGAAGTATTGGATATGCAAATGGAAAAGGATAAAATTCTTCAGGCTATCCGGAAAATTAACAGACAAAGAATTGTGCTTAAAACACCGGGACAGTTCACCCCATTTTCCTTTCCAATTATGGTTGACAGATTGAGGGCGCAATTGTCTTCAGAGTCATTGGAAGACCGGATTGCCAAAATGAGAGCACAAATGATTGATTAACTTTAAAAGGGCTTTTTTTATTCAATATCAAAGTTTTAACTTGTCATGCAATCTGACCCTTTCCCAGCATACAATGATTCCATCGTATTTTTTCCCAAAATGGAAATTACTTAAGACAGCCACAATAACGACTGTCGTAGTCCTTATTTTTTGTTTACCAGCGAAGGCCTTTCAGGAAGAACTTCACCGGCATAAGGCAGATAGTCTGTACATTCAGTATCAAAAAGCAAATACAGAAGAATCGAAGTTGAATGTGTTGTCCTTACTTGTGCAGGAAATTCACTATTCTGATTCTGCACTCAAATATTATCATGAAGCCATTGAGTTGTCCCGAATCTTGGGCAATAAAGAACTTGAAGCTCAAAACATCAATAGATTAGGGGTTTATTACCGAAATATGAACCTTCAGGAAGAAGCTTTAAAACTTTATGAAGAAGCCCTACAACTCAGTCTGGAATCCAAAGAGAACATACAGATTGGTCATTCTCTCAATAACATTGGTCAGATGTATTATTACAGGGAATATTTTGATGAGGCTTTGGATTATTATGAACAAGCTGAAAAATATTTTTTGGAAATCGACGATAAAAGTGGATTAGGCTATAATTATACAGGTATAAGCTTGGTACTTGGAGAATTGGGAAGGTATCAGGAAGCCTTGGAAAAAATTGATATGGCCATCAAAATAAGAGAGGAACTTGGTCAAACACGTCAGGTTATGGTCTCCAAATTCAACAAAGCAGATCTTTTGATCGCTTTGGGCAATTACCGAGAGGCTGAAAAAGATATATTAAAACTATATGAATATGGATTGGTAAATGACAAGGTGAGAGCAGTAAATGCCCTTGAAAAGTTGGTAGAATTAAAGGTAAAGAGTGGTGAAATTACCCAAGCCATTCAATATGCTGAAAAAGCACATTTACTTCATCAGGAAAAACCAGTTTCTGAATCCATGATTGCAGTGTATCAAATGATGAACCAAGTTTATTTTAATTTGGGAAATTTTGAAAAATCCAAAGTTTATCAGGAGTTGCTACAAAAAGAACGAAATGTTATAAAAGAGGAGAAAACAAAAATCTACCTCGCTGGCCTGACGATACAAAAACAAAAAGAGGAGATTGAATTTTTAAATCGGGAGAAAGCACTTGTAGCGCAAAATGAGAAATTTAAACTTTATCTTACTTATGGTCTTATCTTTCTTGTCCTGGTTATCAGTGTTGCATTTTTTATTGCTTATTGGGCGTTTAAAAGGGAAAAACATAACCACAAACAGCTTTCTGTTCAAAAGCTGCAAATTGAAAATCAGGCATCGGATTTAGACAAGCTCAATAAAGTTAAGGATAAAATATTCTCGATTCTTGCACATGATTTGAAAAGCCCTCTTAATTCACTTACAGGCCTTATCAAACTGATCAAAGATGATAACCTGACCAAAGAAGAGTTCTCAGAATATATCCCAATTATTTCCCAAAATCTCGGTTATAACAAAATCCTATTGGAGAATTTACTCATATGGTCCAGAAGTCAGCTTAAAGGATTAGAGTTAAATGAAAAAGTATTCGATTTGAGGGAGTTAATTCAATGTAATATTGATATGCTCTACCATTCAGGTTACTATAAAGGCCAATTGCTGATCAATGAAATTCAGGGTGACACGATGGCTTATGCTGATAAGGCTATGATAGAGATGGTCATTCGGAATTTGTTGACCAATTCACTCAAATTCACCAAAGAGAACCACAGGATTTCAGTAAGTGCATCTAATAAAGGAGATAAACTGCTGATCAAAGTAAGCGATCAGGGAGTAGGTATCAAGAAAGAAAACCTTGATAAGATTTTTGCCAATGAATTTTTCACGACTCCTGGAACCCATTTAGAAACAGGAACTGGAATTGGGCTTTTTCTTGCAAAGGAATTGGTAGAGTTCAATAAAGGTTCTATTTGGGTTGAAAGTGAGTTTGGATTGGGTACAGATTTTTACTTCGAAATTCCCAAAGCCTAATTTGCCCTCCAAAAATACGGGGTGAACAAAACCAAGATTGTAAATAATTCTAACCTTCCCAAAAGCATTAAAAAGGAAAGGAAAATCTTGGAAAATGGATCGAAGAAGGCAAAGTTATCCATAGGGCCGACTCTTCCTATAGCTGGTCCAACATTTCCCAAACTTGTGGCTACTGCCCCAAATGCGGTCATTATATCATACCCCATAATGGCTATGACTACTGACCCAAAAGTAAAAATCATCAGGTAAATCAGCAGAAAATTCATTATGTGGGTAATAATTTTCCCGGTAACTCTATCCCCATTAATTTTTAAAGGTACCACAGCCCTTGGATGTACAATCCTTTTAAATTCTAACCAGGAATTCTTAAAAAACGTTAGGTGTCGCACAAATTTGATTCCACCACTGGTAGACCCGGCTGAAGCTCCAAAAAACAGCATCATAAAAAACAAAAGTGTCAAACCAGAATGGTAGGAAGTATAGTCTGCAGTCACAAAGCCAGTGGTTGTAATCAAAGACACTACCTGAAACAAAGTGTCCCTAAAAGATTTTTCAATTTCCTGGCCAGAATAATGATAGACAGGAAACGATAGAATAACAGCTAAGACAATAAGAACAGTTGTATAAGCTTTAAACTCATCTGATCTCCATACCCTAGAAAATTTACCCGTTATACCAAAGTAGATGACGGTAAAGTTTGTTCCAGCAAGAAACATAAACAAAATTGCCACATACTGAATAAAGGGAGAGGTGTAATAAGCCATGCTGGCATTTTTCGTTGAAAAACCACCGGTAGCCATTGTTGTCAAGGCATGATTGATAGCATCATAAAAAGTCATCCCACCCACTAAGTACAAAACTCCTGCCAAGATAGTCAGTCCAACATAGACATACCATAGTCTTTTGGCTGTCTCCCTTATTCTTGGGTGAAGTTTGTCGGAAGTAGGTCCTGGAGATTCCGCAACAAAGAGTTCAATTCCACCAATACCCAAAAGCGGGAAGATGGCTACTGTCAACACGATAATACCCAAACCTCCGATCCATTGGGTCATGGACCTCCAAAAAAGAACTCCTTTGGGAGTTGACTCAATATCTTGAAGGACCGTAGCACCAGTTGTGGTTAAACCCGATATGGTTTCAAAAATGGCATCACTAAAGTTGATAATCGTACCACTTAAGATATAAGGCAACATCCCAAAAATCGACATCAGCAGCCAACTTAATGACACAATCATGTATCCTTCTCTTTTCCTAATATTTTGATCTTGCTTAGAAAAAGAAAAAAACAAAACCCCTCCTACGGTAAAAGAAGATAAAGCAGATAAAAGAAGAGCTCTTTCATCTCCACTGTCAAAATAAAGGGCAAAACCTACACCCGGTAACATTAGAAGGGATAAGAGCATCAACAATGCTCCCATGATTTTACCGATGGCTTTAAAGTGGATCATCTAACTCAATGAAATAATTTTTCTAATGCGATTTTGGCTGCCGGCAGGGCCAGAACGATAACTTTATCATCCATTTGCAGGGTAAAATCACCATCAGGTATATAGACTTCTTCTCCCCTAATTACACCAGCGACTATAGCGGTATCTGGAAAATGTAAATCCTTCAGGGAGTTTTTGGTAACCCTGTTGTTCTTTGTGATTACATATTGAATAATTTCCGCATCTACACCATATATACCGGACACAGCTTCAACTGTTCCTTTTCTGAGGTATCGGGTCACTTGATTGGCGGCGACAAGCTTCTTATTGATCAAAGAATCCACGCCAATACTGTGAGAAATGTGAATATACTCCCTTGTATCCACATGGGCAATGGTTTTGTACACCCCATGATTTTTGGCTGTAAGAGAAGTAATAATATTCGTTTCTGATGATTCAGTCAAAGAAATAAATGCCTCCATCTGCTCCAATCCTTCTTCAATCAGGAGGTCAATATTTTTATAATCACCGTTTATGACCAAAGTGTTGTTCAACCGTTCAGAAAGCCACTTGCAACGCTCTTTGTCCTTGTGCACCAAGGTTACCCGGTATTCATTTTCAAGTTTCAATGCTGTGGTCAATGCCATGTCATCGCCACCGATGATCATTACATTTGAGATTTTGACCATTTGCTGGCCTAGAAGCTCTATTATCGAAGAAACAGCTTTCTTATTGGATATGAAAAATACGTGATCATTGTTCCTAATAATAGTATTCCCTCTAGGAATAATGGTCATTTGGTCCCTGACAATGGCGATAATCCGGATATCCTCAAAAAGAGAATCATTCCTCATATCTGCAATTTTTTTATTGACCAAAGAACAGTATTGATCCAGGGTTATTCCCACTACATTGAGTTTACCTCCTTCAAATTCAAATACATCCGTAAATGTTGAATTCTTGATCATCCGATAGATTTCCCCACTACAAAGCATTGTGGGAGAAATAATATTGTCAATGCCAAGGTTTTTAAAGTAAACGTCATGTTCAGGTATCAAATAGTCATGATTTCTTACTCTGGCAATTACTCTTTTAGCTCCAAGCTGTTTGGCCAATACAGCAGCTACAATATTGGTTTTTTCGGATGTAGTCACTGCCATGAACATACTGGCATCTTTGACATTGGCATTTTTCAATACTTCCAATGAAGTGGAATCACCCAATACTGTCATGACATCAAGATGCGAAGATGCATTATCCAAGACATCCTTATCCACATCTATTAAAATAATATCCTGATTTTCGTAACTAAGCTGCTCAGCCAAATGGTATCCCATATCTCCTGCACCTGCTATGACGATGTTCATATTCGCTATTTATAATACATTGAAAATCAATGGTAAATACTGAAACTAACCATTATGGCCAAAAGGTAGGATGTTTTAACAGTATGCCCAAAATTATTGTCAAAATTTTATTGGCAATAGGTCTGAATATATCTACTCGTAGTCGTACTTCCAAGGCTTGAAGCTTTTTGCCAATCTGCACAAGCTTTGCCGTTGTTATTTGTTTTATAATGGCAAAATCCTCTGTTTGTCAAAATATCAGCGTTTTCAGGACTTAAAATCAAGGCATAATCATAATCAGGGATAGCTTTTGCATGCTGATTGCTTTTTAAATAGCAATTAGCCCTATTGAAATAATATGCCCAAACCAATGGATAATCTTCCCCATTTATTTTACTGTAAGCTATTGCATCTGAATATGCCTGTATGGCTTCATCCAATCTTTTTTCCCTTTGGAGGATATTGCCCAAATAATAGGCCATTTCATCATCTTCTTTAAAAATCTTCAAGCCGCTTCTTAAAGTCTCTATGACTTTATCCTTCGCCTCATCCACATTACTTCCTGCTCTATAATAATTGAGATAGGCAGAATGGAAAGATGGGTCATCTACAATGACTTTTTCTAAAATCCTGACAGCTGATTTATAATTGCCCTCCGCAATCATACTTACTGCAGTATTGTTGATCACGATAGAGTTTTCCCTTACCTCAATCTCCACATCATAGACATCTTGACCGAAAGTCAAAAAACTGATGAATAAGAAAAATACTGAAGAAAGATATTTCATTTCATTCATTTTTTTAAGCAAAATAGATCATGTGATTTCAAGAAGCAATTCATTCAAGCAATTTTCGGCTTTCTTCCTCTGGTAATTCTTCCACTTCCTTTAACTTCCTTTGGATTACTCTTGTTCTTGTGCCAACTAGTGAATCCAAATCATTATGCGCCTCTGAGATTTTCTTCTGAGCCTTGCTGATCAGGTCTCCAAATTTAGAAAATTCTGCTTTCACCGCTCCTAAAACTTTCCAAACTTCAGAACTCCTCTGCTGAATGGCTAAGGTTCTGAATCCCATTTGAAGGCTATTCAGCATTGCGGCCAAAGTAGTCGGGCCTGTGACTACTATCTTATAATCTTTTTGTAGGGATTGGGCCAGAATGGGATCTCTTACGACTTCTGCGTATAAACTCTCCATGGGTAAAAATAATAGACCAAAATCCGTGGTGTAAGGAGGATGCAGGTATTTGTTACTGATATCCTGAGCAGCCTTTCGGATCGCCTTGAACAATTCCTGCCTGGCATTCTCAATCAAAACCTTATCTCCAGTATCATAAGAATCCAATAACCTGTAATAGGTTTCCTGTGGAAACTTAGCATCAATGGGAAGGTATACCGGCTCATTTTCCATACTTCCAGGCATTTTTACAGCATATTCTACCCTTTCATTATTTCCTTTTCTAACAGGGACATTATATGCGTATTGCTCCGGAGACAACACATTTTCCAAAATTCCCTGGAGCTGATACTCTCCTAAGATTCCCCTGCTTTTGACATTACTCAAAACCCGTTTCAAATCACCCACACCTGTGGCCAATGTTTGCATCTCTCCTAGCCCTTTCTGCACAGCCAATAGTTGTTTGCTCACCAATTCGAATGAATGCCCTAATCGAGCTTCAAGGGTTTTCTGTAATTTTTCGTCAACAGTTTCCCTCATCTTATCGAGTCTCTCCTCTGTAGAGGCCAACATCCTTTCCTGTTTATTGACAAGCTCCTGAAATTTCTCCCGCTGTAGTTCATTAAATTCCTGAACATTGCTCCTGAACAGCTGACCAAAATCTTTCAGCACCTCAGCTTGATCTTTGGCATTGGCCCGCAAGGATTCGAATACCAAGGCAAACTGTTGCAATAAGCCCTGATTGATTTCTGTTCTGTTGGACTGCATTTGAGTTTCCACCGCAGTCCTAAATGCAGCCAATTCTTGATCCATTTTTTCAGAATTATCACTTTTATTCTTAAGTAGGAAAACCAAATACACGATCAGAGTAAACTGTACTGAAAGAAAAATAAGAAGAATTTGATCAATAGGCATAACTGAAGAATTTTGGAGGGGAAAGATAATCCACGTCCATTTGAATGCCTAGAAAAGACAGATATTCTGCGACAGATTTCGTCGGGATTTCTTCCATTGGGACATGTCCTGCCTGATCAAAAACTTTAAGAATTGAGTCAGGGATCATACTGGCAAGTTTTTCACCCTGACTTAAAGGAATCCATTGATCCTGTGCTCCCCACATGATCAATACTGGCATATTGATCTGACTAAATTCCACCTGATATGGCTTTCTTGTTGTCAGTCTGTTAAGAGTTGCTTTCCTGTTACCTTCCCTTCTCATCAATTCATAATATCTTCTTACCTGGTCTTCTCTTATTTTTGAGTCATCGTAATAAACCTGTTTGAGGTTAAGTTTAAAAACAAACTCAGGTGTACATTTTAACATCAGTTTATTCAGAATTGGATGGTTGGCAATTTTAAAAATCAAAGCCACAGAACTGTTATTTTGAGGAGTTTTATTTTTTTTATCTTGATCCAACCTAAGATTTGCTCCAGATGAATCAATTAGATTCAAGGTCAATATCCTATCCGGTTGATCGGAGGCCATTTTCAAAGCAACTCCCCCTCCCATGCTGTTGCCAGCTACATGAAATTCCCCTATGCCCAATTGATCTGCAATTTTAAAAACTAGGGAAGCATAGTCTTCTATTCCATACCTCATTTTAGGATCTGGACCGGTAAGACCATGACCTGGCAAATCCATGGATATGGTCATAAAATAGGGGCTTAATTCTTTCTCCCAAGCTTCCCAAGTATGTAAGGAGGAAAAACTGCCATGGATAAGAAAAATCGGTTCCCCTTCACCTTTTACTTTTACATGAACTCTGACACTGTCTATTTCTAGGAAATGTGAATATTCATCACTGTATTTATTGACAAGCCCCTCTGCATCCAAATCAGATCTATAAGATAAAACCAATATCCCTATCAATAGGAAAAGAAAGATCAAAACAGCTTTAAGTATAACTAATAAAATGATTTTCATGACCGAATATAATTCAAAATAAAAACACTCCCTATTGTTGAGTTCAATTCAAAAAAAAACCTGAATGTAAGCCACATTCAGGTTTTTTGATTTTTGTAGGATGCCTTAATGCGTTACCATTGGTTCCAGACTTTTCGCCTGCTCAATAAAGTTGGTCACTTGCGTCAATGCCGGTACTACCCTCGTCAGTTTTTTCTGGGCGTTGGTTTCTGTCAGCATTTTGTGAAGATTTTCTGGATTTCTCATCTTTAATTCCTTAACTGTATCCACACCAGTTGCTTTTAACAATTCTGCAAACTGACTGGCAACCCCTTTAATTCTAAAAAGATCTGCCATATTCACCCAATCCAAAATAACACCCTCACCTATACCGCAGGTTTCAGCAATTTCTTTTCTTCCTTTTTTACTGCCTCCTTTTTGTAATAAATGTTCAACTGTTTTAATGCCAGCTGCTGACAATTTTTCTTTGTTAACTGGACCGATACCTTCGATCATGGTGATTGTTTTTGCCATAAGAATAAAATTTAAGTTGTATTGTGTTATTTAAATAAGTTTCCTAATCCACCTTTGAGAAGATTCCCTGCTTTTTCACCTAAGGAATCACCAAGGTTTTTTCCTAACATACCAATCAGATCAGTTTGGTTGAAGTTTCCACTTTTACTATTACTGATAGCTGAAATGATTTTGGGGAGAATGAAGGAACTGATCATTGATGCCTTGTCGGCTGAAAGACCTAGTTTTGACATGTAGCTGGAAGAAAGTGAACCGATTATTTTTTGGAACATGGGTGTATTTGAAGCACTGCTTCCTTCATTAAGCATATTCAAAATTCCGTCAAAATTTCCCCCTGCAATCTCTTTTCCCAAAGATCCCATTAGACTATCTTTAGTAGTATCTAAAGCGTTTTTTGCTTGAGTGGAATCCAAGCCAATTTGATTGGTCAATCCATTAATTAATTCAGGTGAAAGTTTACTCAAGATTTCTTGTATCATATCTTTGAGGGTTTTTGGTTATTAATACCAGTTTTAAGAAAGATCACTGTATTTTTTTATACGATCACTTTGACTCCTATAAGGTACAGAATTAAATATATATTAAGAACTTTTTTGTTAATTATTTGACTCGTACATACAGTTTTCCTTCCACTTCTATTTTTTGTAAATTAATGATATCATCCTTACTTTGCTCTTTAATAAAAGACATCTTAACCTTGAATATCCTAAATAATCTCAAAATTAAATTCCGGCCTGCTTTAATATTTGCTTTTCTGATTTTTCTGTTGACCATTACAGAAAGTTCGGCACAGGTCAGGCCTGCATTAGGTGGTGGTTCACGTTTATATTCAAATGCTCTTGCTGAAATGGAAAATGGCGATTATGAAAAAGCCAACACCTTTTTCAGGCAGATTATTGAAAGCGGCCTTCCTATTTCACCAGAAATGCCTTATTTCTTTGCTGTGACTTTATATGAACTAAAGCAATATGATAATAGTCTAAACTTTATCAAAAGGTACCTTCAGATTAATGGCAGAAATGCAGAAAAGTATGATGAGGCCAAAGAACTGGAACAAAAACTTGAAGAACCTATAAGAGCTATTTTGGCCTGTAATTTTTGTAGTAATCAAGGCTATAGGATACATACCTGCCCTACCTGTGAAGGGAAAAAACAAATCAATCAAACCTGTAGCCTATGTAAGGGAAGGGGAATTGTGGGTTGCAACAAGTGTTTTGGAAAAGGTCTTCTGACCAAAAGGAATGTTTTTAATATCATAGAATACTATGAATGTGATAAATGTAACGGTGAAGGAAAGCATACATGCCCAACCTGTGATGGTAATTTGACCGAATTTTCTGACTGTAAAACCTGTCAAGGCCATGGCTTCATTCAAAGTGAAGAAATCTGTGATCATCAGCCAAGCCCACGTCACATGTCTTTGTTATTTGAAAAAATGAAACAACTTCATAGCCAATGAAATTCTCCTTTCCTCACCCCATGATCATTATGCTATCTTTTGTAGCATTGGCGACATTGTGTACTTACTTGATCCCTACGGGTTCTTTCGATCGGGTCCTGGATGAGGCCACAGGTCGTGAAGTAGTGGTAGAAGGAAGTTATAAAGTAATGGAAAATCAACCGGTGGGTTTGGGGAAAATGTTTCTCAGCGTACCGGAAGGAATTATAGAAGGCGCAGAAGTTGTGGTGTTGATCCTGATTATTGGAGGGGCCTTTTATGTAGTGGACAAAACCGGAGCTTTTCAATCAGGCCTAGAAAGTTTGATCCATAGATTCAAAAATGCAAAGGCCTACTTGCTCGCCTTGGTCGGAATTCTATTCGCCACTGCTGGAGCTTTGAACGGCCTTCAGGAAGAAATCATCGCGATGGTGCCTGTACTGATGATCCTGAGCCGAAAAGTGGGCTATACACCTATTGCCGGCGTGGCCATCTCTTTGGGTTGTGCCTTAATAGGTGGAGCCTTTGGGCCTTCTAATCCTTTTTCGGTGTTGATTGCTCAGAACTTTGCAGAGGTACCTTTATTTTCAGCAGGACTATACAGGATGATTTTTTTGGTGATGGCCTTAGGCTTTTGGATCGTCTATGTCATCCGTACAGGAAAAGACCCCAATCATCAGGCTAATCCATCAGAGGAAGTGCCTGATAAAATGTCTAAATCACATTCCCTGATCTTAGTTTTGGTAGCTCTTACTTTTGGGGTCATGATTTATGGCCTGAGCAACTGGGACTGGGACTACAACGAAATGTCAGCTATCTTTTTTGCCATGGGTTTGGCAGCAGGAATTATCGGGAAATTGGGTGTAAATGGTACGGCCAAAGCTTATTCAGAAGGCTTTGCAGAACTGATTTTTGCCGGGATTATCGTCGGTTTGGCCAGAAGCATTTACTTGGTCCTACAGAACGGACAGATTATTGACACCATCATTTATGCCCTTTTTAATCCTTTGGAAGGATTGCCTTTGGGACTTTCTGCTTTTGGGATGATGATCGCCCAGGCCATTCTACATATACCTGTTCCCAGCACTTCGGGTCAGGCCGTACTAACCATGCCCTTGTTGACACCTTTGGCAGACCTGATTGGCATGTCAAGGCAAGTGGTGGTTTTAGCTTATCAGTATGGTGCAGGCATTATGGATATGGTCACTCCAAGTAATGGGGGCCTGATGGCTATTCTGGCTGCAGCAGGAATTTCTTACAAGGATTGGATACAATATGCTTGGAAACCTATTTTGGTAGTATTTACTATTGCTGCGGTATCAGTAGTAGGAGGAATTTTTCTACTTTAAGAAAGAAGTTTTTGAAATGGTTTATTCTTCTTGAATCATTGTTTAAATTCAAACTTTAATATAGACCAACCTAAATAACCTATGCGAATCAACGATCACCAACCTTTACTCACTTATGTTGCCAATGAAGCCCGCTATGACCATATGCCATTCCGCAGATGTGGCCGAAGTGGCATACTCCTTCCTCAGATTTCGTTAGGTCTTTGGCATAATTTCGGTCACAATGCTGATTTCAAAAATGCCAGAAGTATTATCAGACAAGCTTTTGATCATGGCATTACCCACTTTGACCTTGCCAATAACTATGGGCCTCCATATGGTTCCGCAGAGGAAACCTTTGGTAGGATCCTGGATAAGGATTTCCGACCTTATCGAGATGAACTGATTATTTCCACCAAAGCAGGTTGGGATATGTGGCCTGGACCATATGGGAATCTTGGTTCGAGGAAATACCTCATCGCCTCTTTGGACCAAAGTCTGAAAAGAATGGGGCTTGATTATGTGGATATTTTCTATTCTCACAGACCCGATCCAGATACACCTTTGGAAGAAACTATGGGCGCTTTGGACCAGATTGTTCGTTCCGGTAAAGCCCTTTACGTGGGCATTTCCCAGTATTCTGCAGAAGATACCCTAAGAGCTTCCCAAATTCTCAAAGAAATGGGAACTCCTTTATTAATCCATCAACCCCGCTATAGCATGTTTGACCGCTGGGTGGAAAATGGCTTATTGGATGTCTTGGGAGATGAGGGCATTGGCTCCATTGCCTTTTCGCCACTTGAACAGGGTGTTCTGACAGACAAATACCTCAAGGGCATTCCTGAAGACAGCAGGGTAGCAAAAGATGGTCGCTATCTGAAAAAGGAACAGATTTCAGATGTGGTTATCACCAAAGTAAAAGCCTTGAACGACATCGCCAAAAAAAGGGGACAAAGCTTGGCTCAGATGGCCATTGCCTGGTTATTGAAAGATGAAAGGGTGACCACCGTACTGGTCGGGGTAAGCAAAGCTGAGCAACTAGCTGATAATGTAAAAGCCTTGGACAATATCCGCTTTACAAAAGAAGAACTAGATGCCATTGAAGACATCCTGAGTAAAAAGTGACCTTATTGAAACCACAGAAAAAAGACAAAATGTCTTTTTTCTGTGAAAATCAAATTTAACCAATAGAGTAGAGCCTTCAGGATGCTTAAGTATCCTGACAGCTCTACTTTACTGATTCAAATAAATCACCTAATTCAATTCTATCCCGCCAAATGAAAGGCTACCTTTTCTCCATTATTCTTTTTCTTGTACTTGTTTCTTGTGGTCAAAAAGAACAGGAAGCTCAAAATCTTCAAGTGGGGGTATCAAAAGCGGTTATAAATCCCCCAATAGGCGCTTTTATCGCAGGGGACAAACAAAATCGAAGGTTTTCAGGGGTTTTGGACAATTTGTACGTGAAAGCTGCCGTCTTTTATGACGGCAACGAAAGTTTTGCCTTGGTAACCGTTGACTGTATCGGCTTGCTCTATCAGGACCTGTTGAAAATCAGGGGAAAAGTTGGCACAATGGACTTGGGCATCCCCTTTTCTCCCGAAAAAATCGTCATCAGCTCCACCCATACCCATTCTGGACCGGATGTAGTCGGATTATGGGGAGAAGATTACACCCAATCTGGCGTGGATCCGGATTATATGGATTTTTTGATAAAAACCACGACTGAACAAATCCAAATTGCAGCCTCCAAACTGGAAAAAGCCAATGCTAAATATGGAAGTACTGAATATGGGCATAATTGGGTAGCCAATATCTGTGAGGAAGAAATTGACCGATCTGTTACCGTGCTGCAGTTTCTCAATGATAAAGGTCAAAACATCCTTTCTTTGACGAATTTTGCCTGCCATCCTACCTACCTGGATGCCGTATATAATGAGGTTTCTGCGGATTATGTAGCGGGATTTTACCAAGAAATGGAAAAGCAGATGGGTGGAGAACACCTCTTTCTACAAGGGGCTATTGGTGGATGGATTCAACCTATGGATAAAGGTGTTCCATATTCGGAAGTTCTACGAAGGGGATCGGGCTTGGCCAATGCAGCGGTTTCTGCATTGAAAGAAGGGAAAAACCTACAGTCGGCCTCCTTGTCTTTTCGGAGTAAGAAGATTGATTTACCTGTAGAAAATGAAGCTTGGCAACAGTTGGCTGCTGGGGGGATTATTCAAAGAGCCATTTCAGATGTAGTTGAAACAGAAGTGGTTTGGTTTTCTATTGGAGAGGCCAATTTTGCTACCCATCCGGGCGAAACAGCTCCGATTTTTGGGCTTCAGACCAAGGCTTTGATGCCGGAAGGTCCACAATTTGTTCTGGGGCTTGGACAGGATGCCTTGGGCTATATTGTCAAACCCGAATATTTTGAAGATCAAAGTTTACCGCATGCTCCTTATTTGACCAGGATGTCTTTAGGGAAATTCACTGGACAACAAATCATGAAAACCTTGGAAGATTTAGCTTTAGCAAAATAAACATTAGCCTTAAGCTGGCAAAAATCCCCCGCTCCATGGATAAAATGATGGAAGTTTTTCGGAAATTCAGCAAAAATTACAGCCCATGGATATCAAACCGAAGCAATGGATCAATGAACTCGATAAACTGAGCGGGGATATCAGGGATTCTTTTGGCAACCTTGATAAGGAGATACTTTTCTTAAAACCCGATAGCAAATCCTGGAGCATCGCAGAAATTCTGGAACACCTGATCACGGTAAACAGCAGTTATTTTCCCATTTTCAAGCAATTGATTGACAATACTTTTGTAGGCGCATTTATAGGTAAATTCAGTTTTTTCACAAAACTATTTGGAAATATGATTTATCAGTCTGTTTCCGATGGAGGGAAAAAGAAAATCCGCACATTCCCATTATGGGAACCAAAGATTAAAGAGGGTGAAGCGGATATCATAAAGAATTTTTTGGCGCATCAGGAAGATTTAAAAAACTGGATCAAAGAACTAGGACCTTACATTGAAAAAGAGGCCATCATCCATTCTCCTGCCAATAAACTGATCGTATATTCCCTTCCCCAGGCTTTGGATATAATCATTGCCCATGAAAAACGGCATCTTGAACAGGCAAAAAATGTTCTTGAAAAAATTAAGCCATCAACTTGAGAAGAGGCTAAAATGTCTGGTTAATAGCTAATTGAAACTTGGAACTTAGGAGTTTTTTTGTTTATTTCGGTAAGTAAATTCTTTGATATCTTTTGTTCAATTTTAAAACCAGTTAGTCATGAAAATCAAAATCACCAAAAGAGATGTAGGTTTCTTTTTCCTTGGGATTTTTTCCATTTTTCTTCTTGATACCATATTAAATTGGGATCAAACTGTTGAAGCTTTTAAAAAGGGATATAATGATGGGGCGAAAATGGAAAAATATATCGAGAAGCAATAGGGTGTTTAATCAGATTGCTATATTAAACCCTGTTCAAATGATGTATTATATTCTCAAAACCCTGCAAAATGATCAGGCTTTTATACTAATTGAGACGTTAAGAGTATATTCCATCATTAAAACCAAAGATCAGCTATGACTTTCTATTCGAAAAGGGACCTGCAATTTCAGTTATTTGAAAATCTCAGGGTCATGGAACTTACCCGGCATGCCTATTTCCATGACCATACCAAGGAAATCTTTCACTTGGTATTGGAAGCGGCTGAGCAAATAGCTGAAAACTACCTCAGACCCTTATTGACAGAAATGGATAGGAATGAGCCAAAATTGGTCAATGGAAAGATCAAGGTGCATGAGGGAATGAAAGCCATCATCCGTCAATTTGGAGAAAATGGCTGGATCAACGCCACCTTTCCTTATGATCAAGGAGGACAGCAACTCCCCAATACCCTGCATATGGCCGCAGGATTCATCTTTCAGGCAGCTAATTATTCCGCTTCGGTCTATCCTTTTTTGACCACCGGTGCGGCCAACCTGATCCTTACTTTTGGTAGTCAGGAATTGATCGAAAAATTTACTCCAAACATGTATAGCGGAAAATGGCAGGGAACCATGGCCTTGACAGAACCGGATGCAGGATCCTCTTTATCTGATATCAGCACCACCGCCTATCCAACAGAAAAAGAAGGTGTCTATAAGATACAGGGCCAAAAAATATACATTTCCTGTGGTGACCATGATGCCTGCGAAAATGTCATCCACCTCATGTTGGCAAGAATCAAAGATGCTCCTGCAGGTGTCAAAGGCATTTCACTCTTTGTAGTCCCCCAAAAAAAAGTGCCTTTCGGTGAGTCCAATGATGTTTTGACAGAGGGTATTTACCATAAAATGGGATACAAAGGTGCGCCTATTGCACATTTGATGATCGGATCCAATGATGGTTGTGAAGGATTTTTGGTGGGTGAGCCACACAAAGGACTTTCCTATATGTTCCAAATGATGAATGAAGCGCGCGTAGGTGTTGGGATGAATGCAGCTGCCATTGGAACTGCCGCTTACTACTCTTCTCTATCTTATGCCAAAGAAAGACCACAGGGAAGAAAAATAGGAGAAAAAGACCCCTCAAAACCCCAGATTCCCATCATCCAGCATGCGGATGTGAAGCGCTTGTTGCTTTTCCAAAAATCAATTATTGAAGGATCCCTTTCCCTGCTTCTTTACTGCAGCAAATTAGGTGATATCGCCCATGCCGCAGAAGGACTGGAAAAAGAAGAAGCCTCGCTCCTACTCGATTTCCTGACCCCTATAGCCAAGTCTTACCCTTCAGAAATGTGTTGCCTGACAACTTCTGCAGCGGTACAGGTGCTGGGCGGTGCCGGTTACACGACCGATTTCCCAGTGGAGCAGTACTACAGAGAGGCAAGGATTCACCCCATTCATGAAGGAACGACCGGAATCCATGGGCTGGATTTGTTGGGCAGAAAAGTACCGATAAAAGAAGGCAAGGCACTTCAATTGTATGGAAGGGAAATAGCGACCACGATCTTTCATGCCAAGGAATTAAGCGGGCTATCAGGTTTCGCAGAGAAGCTTGAAAAATATATGGGCAAAGCCCAACAAACTACCCTGCACCTGCTGTCAAAGGCAGCTGATAAGACAGATGCATTTTTGGCCGATGCCACATTGTATTTGGAGTATATCGGTATTTTGACTATTGCATGGCAATGGCTGAAACAGGGAATGACTGCACAGGAACAACTGGAAAAAGGCTCTTCAGAACAGGAATTTTACCAAGGAAAAATCATGTGCCTTAGGTATTTCTTCGAGTACGAACTTGTAAAAATGGATGCTTTAGGGAAGCGTTTACTTTCCACTGATATGCCTACTTTGGAAATGCAGGAAGATTGGTTTTAAATACACTTGAAAAAACAGGTTTAAATACCTTTTGAAAAATTTTAAGCAATTAAGATTTGTCATATTTATCTTACAATGACCATTCCTAAAATCAATACCACTTCTCTTTTCGGTACATTTTTTTCTTGGCCACCCTCTCCCGGTTGGACATTATCAAAAAGTCCCCTTCCTGCAGCCTGACCCTGTATCCCAATAAATGGAAAAAGGGTTTGGCCTGAAATATGGCTGTTTTAAGGTTGACTTTTAGGACCATTTTATCCTTCTCATCCCAACTCACTCCGGGAAGAAAAGTCAGCAGGCTATCGATTTTCAATTTTCTCAAAAAAGCTGAAAGCTTCAGGGCAAAGTAAGGAATCCTGTGGATGATAAAGAATCCATCACTCCCCTGACTTTGGTATAAAGGCATAAAAATGCGCCCGCTGTAGGGTGATTTAACTATTTGATCATTGTGGATGGCCAGGTCCATTCCTTTACGGATTACCTGGAAACTCTCAAAACCCACATGCATTTTGAATCTGTCCCATTGACCGATCTTATGGAGATAAACGATTTCAAAAACCTTATGCAATGCTCCTGAACTTTGGTTCAGTTCATCATAATTCTGAACAAGGTTCGGAAAGTTTCTCTTTTTAATACTGCCGGTGAAATTCAATGTCAGATAAATAAAAGCCTCGGTATGACTTACTGACCTTTCATCCTGATGCTGTCCGGCTTCAAAACCAATAGCTACATACCCCTTTTGATTGATGTAGCTGAGCATAGGCCCATCCAGGTATTCCTCTATTCCAAGAACGATGGGAACAGGAAATTGCATGGCAAACTTCCTATTGATCAGGGCATCATTAATGGTAATAAATGGATAGGATTTGCTGGAAGTAGTGTGGAAATCGATGAAATAAACAGGCCCATTACAATCTTTCAGGATTTGTTGAATGAGGTTCAATAAATCCTGCATTTCCTTTTCTTCATCGAGCAATGTGGGCTTTCTCTCCAATTGCCCAATCCTTTCTTTCGTCCATATCCGGTTCAGGTCTTCATCTACATACCTTTTATTTTTTTGGAGAGCTTTCAGATTTCCAATGATCCCGTACACTGTACCGGAGAGTTGATTACTTTCCAACATTGGCAAGGTCTTTTCTAACGCGGTAATTCCAGCATTTTCATTTCCATGTATTCCTGCAAAAAACAATACAGTGGAACCATTTTGCTTTCCCTTGACTTTTGCGATAACCCTGTTTCTCAAAACTTCACCATTAAAATCTGAAGCAATATCGATCATGACTTTTAAATATCTTTTGTCGTGACAATCCCCACCAACTTATTTCCCTTAACCACTGGCAAAGAACTGATCTGATGTTCTGCCATTAATTGTCTCGCTTCATCCACTGTTTTATCCTGGGTAATTGTGATCAGTTCCATCTTCATAATTCTCCCCACACATATTTGGACCTCGTCCGGAATTTTGAAAAACCTTTCTACATCTGACCAAGATAATAAGCCAACGAGCTCCTTATCACCTCTGATAACCGGTATGTGGTGGATATTTTTCCATTGCATCATCTGAACTACAAGTTCTACGGAGTCATTTTCTTCCACAGAAAAAATGTCTGTATTCATCACATGCATCACCCGCTTTGTGATACCGAAGGTGGTCATCGCATCGGGTTCAAGTAAGTCCCACTCTCCTACAGGTTTTCCTTTCTCCTGATTGAGGAATAAATGGGCTGTTAACACCTGATGGGCTTCATTTTTCTTCTTGCTCTTCAAAAGATTACGATAACTTCCTATTATCCAATCAGCTCCTGTCTTGCCTTTCATTCTATTTTCAATAATCGATATATACCGGTCTATTTCCTCCGCTGGAATATTCAACCTATTCAGGCCGATTCTTGCCATAGGGATAAGGATACCCAAGATCAACTCTTGACTTGATATCAGCTTATTATCCCAAACAAACTGGGTAGCCAGGCCATATCGGGCAGCTTTGAAAAAATTTGCTTTGATATCTTTAAAGTCCATTTTTTGATGGATATCATGATACTCTTCCTTTCTTCCCTTCATCAATCCAACCCAAAAAGCCATATTGGCAATTTGGTCAATTACCGTTGGCCCGGCGGGGACATATCGGTTTTCAATCCTCAAATGTGGTTTTCCACTACCTACCCCATAGCATGCACGATTCCATCTGTAAACTGTACCGTTATGTAGACATAAAGCTCTTAATTTTGGAATAACACCATCCTTTAACATCGCAACACTATCCTGATCAAAATCAGAAGTCAGTAAACTCCTAAACCTTGACACATTGTCTTTAAAAATTTCTGAAATACTGCCTGTTTGCCAATGATCTTCAAAGCCAACTCTCGGTTGACTTTCATTCAATAAATAGGAATTGGTTCGTATGTCCACACTTTGTGTGAAAAGGGCTATCCTGGTTTCACTCCACAACTCCTTTCCAAAAAGCAAAGGAGAATTACAACATACCGCTAAGACTGGACCAGATATCGCCTGAGCCCAATTGAACATATCCATAAATTCATCAGGATCAACCTGCAGATGCATTTGCCAGCTGGTATTACAGCTTTCCAACATTACCGAATCATGGAGTAGGTTAAGTTCATCCACACCTTTGATATGAAAACTGAAATCCTGTCCCCTGTATTCTTTTGCAGCCTCATTTAAGACATAATACCTTGGAACATTTGTCATATTTTCCATGGTAATATGGGCATGGTTTAAGGTGGGCAAAATACCGGTTATAATGATTTTTGAGCTATTCTCTTGCGCCACTTGCTGGGCTTTTTGAAGAAGACCGTTCAATTGGGTCTGCATTTGGGAAAAACAATCCCCTTTCAATTCCAAAGGATCAAGATTGATTTCCAGGTTAAAATTGCCAATTTCTGTAGTGAAATGAGGGTCATTGATTTTATTTAAAAGTTCAAGCGCATTGTTATTAGGTAAAAAATCATCTTTTACAATAAAGAATTCCTGCTCTGCTCCTATCCTTGTTGGTGATCTTTCAATCAAGTTCTCGGATACCATTATATCCAAAGCCTCGAGATCCCTGTTTAAATGATGGAAATAATTAGCCCTTTCCTTTTTTCCTGAAAGTTTTTTGACTTGAATACACCCCATAACAATCCTTTTAAAAGTTTTGATATGGGAAAATAGTGATAATCAATCCATTAAAATATGACGGGTGTCATCAATCAATCTAATTATTACCGGTTTAAAAACTCTGGTTCTGAATTAGTCATAGACTTCCAACATCAGAACAGTTTCATTCTTAATTCCTAATTTCTAATTCTAAATTCATCACTCTACATTTAAATCCTCGCCTGATACATGTACAACTGATAATACCTGCCCTGTTTTTCAATCAACTCTTCATGTCTTCCCTGCTCTACAATCTCTCCTTGCTCAATAACCAAAATCTGATCTGCCTGTCTGATGGTGCTCAATCTATGGGCAATGACAAAAGTAGTCCTGCCTTTCATCAATTCTTTTAAACTTGCCTGAATCAAAGCTTCACTTTCTGTATCCAAATTGGAAGTCGCTTCATCCAAGATCAAGATTCTTGGATCTGCTAAAATAGCACGGGCTATGGCTATACGCTGCCTTTGTCCACCGGATAATTTCACGCCTCTTTCTCCTATCACGGTATCCAGCCCATCTTCAAAGCGATCTGTAAATTCCTGAACATGAGCTGCCCTTACTGCTTTCATCAGTCTCTCTTCTGAAGCATCAGGTCTTGGAAAAAGAATGTTTTCTCTTATGGTACCCTCAAACAAAAAGTCATCTTGTAAGACAACTCCCAATTGTGATCTTAAACTATCCAGGGTAATCTGTTGCATATTCACCCCGTCAACTGTGATGATTCCCGAATCAGGATTTAAAAATGAAGCAGCCAATCCAGCAATGGTGGTCTTCCCTGAGCCAGAAGTTCCTACCAAAGCAGTAACTGACCCTTCTGGGGCGTGAAAACTGATGCCTTTCAAGACTTCTTTTCCTTCTTCATAAGCAAAGGAAACATCCTGAAAAGCTATATTTCCTTTTATATTGGGCAAAGTCAGGGTTCTTGATTTGACATCACTTTCCAAGGGCATATTCATGATTTCCTCTGTCCTATCCAATCCTGCAAAAGCTTCTGTAAACTGACTTCCAATATTGCTCATCTGCACGATTGGTGCAATCATGAAGCCCAAATACAAGGTAAATGCCAGAAAATCCCCAAAGGTCATCTGACTTTCCATGATCATATAACCACCGATCCCCATAATACCTGCAGAGGCCAAACCTAACAAGAAAGTAGCCGAAGAGGTCACAAAACTTGTTGCCGTCAAGCTTGCTTTGACGTTCAAAAACAACCTATCAACCCCATTTTCAAAAGTCTTGATCTCCTGTTCTTCCGCATTAAAACCTTTTATTACCCTAATGCCACCAAGCGTCTCTGTCAATCTTCCCGTTACTTCTGCATTGATCTTGCCCCTTTCCCTGAAAATTGGCCTAATTTTTCCAAATGCCTTCAAAGAGATCAATCCAAAGATGATTACTGGAACAAGGACGTATACTGTCATCAAGGGACTGATATAAATCAATAAAGCCAATGAAATTACGGCGGTCAAAATTCCACCTACCATTTGGGCAAATCCCGTACCCACCAGATTTCTTACACCTTCCACATCAGTCATGATTCTGGAAACAAGCTCCCCTGTTTTGGTATTGTCAAAATATCGGATGGGTAATTGGATAATATGTCTTTGCACCTTAACCCTGAGTTTGGCGATCAAATGCTGGGCTTCCACACTTAGTATCTGTGTCAGGGCATAGGATGTAGTGGATTGAATGGCTATAGCGCCTATTACAATGATGACCAGCCATTTGAGCATATTGATATCATTCGAAGGTATGACATCATCGATAAGGTATTTACTTGCTCCAGGTAGTACCAAACCTGACAATCTGGAAATGATGATCAAAAAGAGGCCTAAAAATAAATGCCTTCTTCTTGGCCAAATAATGGTTTTGAAAACATGGGACATGGTTACCCTGTTTTCAGGATTCTTAGTTTTTGACATGGTCTGGGAAAATAATTTTAATAACAGAACATAAGAACAATAAAGTTCGAATTTCCTGATAAATGATTACTTATACCCCGCAAAAGTGAGCAATATTTTTAATCTCTTAATGCTAAAACCTATATTTGCACCTTGCAAAAAATCAAAAGGTATTTATGGAGAATTTTATAGATGAACTGCGCTGGAGAGGAATGCTTCAGGATATGACACCTGAAATTGAAGAACACCTTAAAAAAGGAATGGCTTCAGCTTATTTAGGTTTCGATCCCACTGCAGATTCATTGCATATAGGTCACTTGGTGGGTGTGATGACTTTATTGCACTTCCAAAGAGCAGGACATAAGCCCTATGCTTTAGTAGGTGGTGCTACTGGAATGATTGGTGATCCAAGTTTTAAATCAGCGGAAAGAAACTTATTGGACAAAGAAACGCTTGATCACAATGTTGAATGCCTGAAAAAGCAATTATCCCGATTTTTGAACTTTAGTCAAGGATCTGAAAATAAGGCTGAATTGGTCAATAATTACGATTGGATGTCCACCTTTTCATTCCTGGATTTTATCAGGGATGTGGGTAAATATATCACTGTCAATTATATGATGGCCAAGGATTCTGTGAAAAGGAGACTGGAAGAAGGAAATGGATTGTCATTCACAGAATTTACTTATCAATTGATTCAGGGATATGATTTCTATCATTTATGGAAAAACCATAATGTATCTATCCAATTGGGCGGTTCTGATCAATGGGGTAATATCGTCACGGGAACTGAACTGATCAGAAAAATGGAAGGTGGTTCAGCCTATGCCTTGACTGTTCCTTTGATTACCAAGGCGGATGGTTCCAAATTCGGAAAAACCGAAAGCGGTTCTGTTTGGCTAGACCCTGAAAAAACTTCACCATATGCTTTCTATCAATTTTGGTTGAATGTTTCCGATCAGGATGCTTCCAAATACATCAGAATATTTACTGTACTGGATCAGAAAACCATTGAGGGACTGGAAAAAGAACATGCAGAAACCCCCCATTTAAGAATTCTCCAAAAAGAAATTGCCAAACAGGTGACGATTATGGTACATGGAGAACAGGAATATGAAATGGCAATTAAAGCCTCTGAGATTCTGTTTGGAAAATCTTCTACAGAAGATCTGACTACCTTAAATGAAAGAACATTCCTTCAGGTTTTTGAGGGTGTTCCCCAGACTGAAATTTCAAAAGAAGAATTTGCTGGAACAGCCAATGTCGTGGAGCTGTTATCCGAAAAATCAAATGGTGTTATTTTTGCCTCTAAAGGTGAAGCTCGTAAAATGATCCAGGGTGGTGGTGTATCTATCAATAGAGGTAAAATCAATGATCCTAATGAACCTGTGAATTACCCCTTACTCCAAGGTAAATACTTGCTTATACAAAAAGGGAAAAAACAGTATTTCATCATTTCAGTAAAATAATCAAGCAAAAAGCTGCTCTTCATTAATCTTCTAACTAACGAAATCCTATAATGGTTTTAGTTGTCAAAGATTTCGAATAGAGCAGCTTTTACTTTTTGTAGGAATAAGTCTTCAATTCTTTTATCAGTGTTAAATTAAAATGAAGGCTGTTTAGGCCAGTTTCTAAAACATTTTTATAGCCTTTCTGTCAATATTTTACCCTTTTAACGAAAAATTTTTGCTGCATTTTTGACCAACGTTTAATATATTTGAACTACAGTCAAACATAAAATATGGCAAGTTCAGCAAGGGAGAAAAAAAGTAAATTGATTCTTGATGTAGCGATCAAGCTTTTTACTAGTAAGGGATATATGGCTACTACCATGGATGAGGTAGCCAAAACAGCAAATATAAGTAAAGGGCTCACTTATTTTTATTTTAAAAACAAAGAGGACCTATACATGGCTGTAACCAAAAAGGCTTTTGATGAGCTCAAAGGTGTTTTCAGAGATATTTTCAAACAAAAAGGTAGAACTGGGCTCCAAATGCTCACGGATTTGGCCTCAGGGTATATTACTTTTACAAAAGCCAATCGTATGTATAACGAAGCTATCCTCAATTTTATGGGGATAATGCAATTGTATAACAACGAGTTGACCAGAAATCAGATTCATCATTTGATATTGGAAAGCGAACATTTTCAAAAATTATTGGACATTCAACATGATTGTGGCAGAATAGGGATTCAAATGGTATCCCATGGAGTTAAAGACGGCAGTATTCGGCCTGAATTGCAGCCTGAAGTTACTTTTTACACGATTTGGGCGATGATCATCGGATATGAAAGGTTAACCGGACCTGTAGGGTTTGACGAAAAAGAAATCAAAATCCACTTAGACAACTGGAAACCAGGATTTATCAAATTGATGCAGGACATGTTGAAAGGAACCATTCAAGCTCAAAAACCACAAGTGGTTCAGGCTTCTTTGTTTTAAAGATTCCACATGGCGGTTGTAGCAATTTGCCGCAACCGCCATGCGGAAATCATACTTTTTGTTTATAAGCGTGTATCAACTGTAATATTCACCCTTCCTACCAATGACAGATTATAGAAACTTTTATCCTGAGGCGGGATGGTTCTCTTGTAGCAAAAGAGATACTTCTCCAAATCGGAATATTGACATAGAAAGCATAACTGCGCGGCACCAAGCCATTATTTTTTAATTCAGGCAGTTGGTCCTAGGATTACTATGTGTTCTCCTATTTTCTATTCCGAATTCGGGACAAGTTGTGGTTAAAAATATATATCTGCGACAAGTTGTCCCTCAGTGGCGCATCATGATGGTGCTTCAATAGCTGTCATTTCCTTTACTGTACGTTTTCCTATGAGTTAAAAACTCAGGATAATATTCAGGAAATCAGGATAATTTTTCCATTACGGCCCTCTTTTTCATAAGCAGCCAAAGCTTCTTTAAATTGCTCCATAGGAAAAGAAGCTTCCACGTCAACCTTTACTTTTTGGGAAAGTAAATAAGCAAAAACCGTTTTGAATGCCTTGCCTGTTGCTTCAGGGCTTAGACTGTTCATCCATGTGGTCAACCAAAATCCTTCAACTTTCAGATTTTTGAATATCAATAAACCAGAATTCAAAGGGATATTTTCCAAACTAAGCAATCCAAAAACCATCATTTTACCACCCGCTTTTAAGCTGGCTAAAGCTCTTGCCCCTAGGACTCCTCCAACCGCATCAAATACAACATTTACCCCTTCCCCGGTTTTTTCCATGATTACTTTTTGAAGTTTTTCCTTATCTGTATTGATCACCAAATCTGCCCCCAATTGAGTCAATAGGGATTTCTGTTCTTCTCTTCTCACTGTACAGGCAACTTTGATTCCTTTCTGCTTGGCCATCTGGATTACCTGCTTTCCATAAGCAGAAGCACCTGCTGTGACCAACAACCAATCACCTTCCTGTAAACCACTGCTTTCCAACATCCCATAGGCAGTAAGTGGATTGACAAAAGCTTGACAAGCTACCTCATCTGTCATTCCAGAAGGACTTGGAATTACCAAATGAGCTGGGACACAAACATATTCTTTCCAAGTACCGATTGCTGTAAAAATCACCTTTGTGCCAACAGGAATACTATTCTTTTCATCTGACTTTTCCACAATTCCTGCTGCTTCAAAACCAGCGCTACTTGGTAATTTGGGCGTAATGCCGTACATACCTCTGATAAACATGATATCTGAAGGGTTGATATTTCTAGCCGTGACCCTGATCAAGATTTCATGAGGTTTTGGCTGAGGCATAGGTGCCTCTTCTAATTTTAGCACTTCTTCCGGTAAACCGGTTTCATAAAAAACTACTTGTTTCATATACTTTAAAGATTGCATTTAAATCATAAATAGTCCTTGAAGGTAAAAAAAAATACTCGGTATGCATAATATTTTTCATCCAAGACAGAGGAAGGCTACCTATAATTTTTTATCTTGTACCAACACTCAACAAGGATTAAACAAATGGATCTATCATCATTATTTTCACTTATGAACAAAGTAGCCCTAATCACTGGGGCTAGTAAAGGAATTGGATACAGTATTGCGGAGATTTTTGCTGCAGCAGGTGCAAAAGTGGTCATCAGTAGCCGTAAGCAGGAGGCATTGGATGAAATGGCAGGCAAGTTAAGACAGAGAGGTTATGATGTAACCGGTATAGCCTGTAATGTTGGCAATATGAATGAGTTGGATGACTTGGTAAAAAAAACAGTCGAATTATATGGTCAAATTGATGTTCTGGTCAACAATGCCGCTACCAATCCGGTATTTGGTCCTGTTCATGAAACCAGTATCGAAGCTTATGATAAAATCATGGATGTCAATGTTAAAGCACCTTTTCATCTGATGAAACTTTGCTTTCCATATTTAAGGGCATCATCCAATGCCTCCGTCATTAATATAAGTTCAATTGGGGGTATTTCACCGGAACAGGGATTAGGCATTTATTCTGTTTCCAAAGCTGCTTTAATATCCATGACAAAAGTTTTTGCTAAAGAATGGGGGGATCATAAAATAAGGGTAAATGCCATCTGCCCAGGTCTGATCAAGACTAAATTTTCTGAAGCTTTATGGAGTAATGACAAGATCATGAACCATCTCATGAAAAATCTGCCCATCAAACGGGTCGGAACTAGCGAAGAAATAGGTGCCGCAGCGCTGTTTTTGGCTTCCACTGCTTCTTCTTATACCACAGGTGAAGTCCTGAAAGCTGATGGTGGTTTTACAATTTAAATTTAAAGTTTGATGGAATTAAATCTTCAAGGAAAGGCCAACGTACAAGCATTGCTTTTGCAATATGAGAACTTTGTCAGGGATTATCTATTCCCTATTGAACAAGATGCAATTTATGGTTCATTTAAAAATGCCTTACCTAAACTTAAAGCCCTTCGAAGTAAAGCAAAGGAGATGGGGTTATTTGCTCCGCATCTTTCTAAAGAAGATGGAGGACTGGGCCTTAGTCTATCTGAATTTGGTCGAATTTCAGAAGTCTTGGGCAAAAGTCCGTTAGGACATTATGTTTTTAACTGTCAGGCTCCAGATATAGGTAATATGGAATTGATGCATCAGTTTGCCAGCAAAGAACTTAAGGACAAATATCTCAAACCGCTACAGCAAGGTGAAATTAGAAGTTGCTTCGCGATGACCGAACCTCAACATGCGGGTAGCAATCCGGTACAACTTTCTACTACGGCTGTAAAGGTAGGAGATGAATACATTATCAATGGACACAAATGGTTTACCTCCTCTGCTGATGGTGCTGCCTTCACGATTGTCATGGCTGTCACTGATCCTGAAAATCCAAATCCTTACCAAAGAGCCAGTATGATCCTTGTACCATTAGATAATCCCGGTTACCAATTAGTCAGGAATATTCCGATTATGGGCGATGTCGGTGAAGATTATTTTTCTCATGGAGAGGTTAAGTTTACAGATTGCAGGGTTCCAGCCAGTAACCTTATAGGTCAGGAGGGTTGGGGTTTTGCTCTCGCCCAAGAAAGACTTGGACCTGGAAGAATTCACCATTGCATGCGCTGGATCGGAATATGTGAAAGGGCAATAGAACTGATGTGCAAAAGAGCACTTAGCAGGGAACTTGATCCAGGCAATCCATTAGCGGCTCAGCAAAGTGTTCAAAATTGGATTGCTGAATCCGTGGCAAGTGTCAAAGCATCCCGCTTGATGGTTTTGGCTACTGCAGAAAAAATAGATCAGGAAGGCGCAAAAGCAGCAAAAGAGGATATTTCGACCATTAAATTTTTTGTTTCTGATGTGCTTATGAAAACACTGGATAAGGCCATACAGATTCATGGTGCATTGGGTATTACAGACGATACCATTCTTTCTTTTTATTACCGGCATGAAAGAGGTGCCAGGATTTATGATGGGCCGGATGAAGTCCATAAAACAGTTTTAGCCAAAAGAATCCTCAAACAATACGCTGCCTCATGATCAACAAAGCTCCTAAAGGTGTAGACGGTATTTTTCCATATCTCGAATCTGAATTGAATCTTGACCCAAATTCAACAGTCATTACCCAATTCATGGGAGGGTATTCTAACCTAACGTACCTGATCAGCTCACCTGAGGGTGAATTTGTATTGAGAAGGCCACCCTTAGGTCTGAAAATCAACAAGGCTCATGATATGGTGAGGGAATTCAGCGTCTTACAGGCCCTTCAAAAAGCCGGATATGAGAAAATTCCCAAACCCATTCTTTGCTGTGAAGAAGATGCGATCATTGGTGCCCCATTTTTCATTATGCAAAAAGTCAATGGTCTGATCCTGAGAAACAAAATTCCGGAAGGGATGGAACTAAGTTCGGATTTCTTTGCTAAATTAAGCAGGAATACGGTGGATGGTCTTTTGGCCTTGCATCAACTTGAACTGAAAGATTCTGGATTGTTGGAGTTGGGAAAACCTGAAGGTTATGTAACAAGACAGGTTTTAGGCTGGTCAGAGCGGTATTTTAACGCCAAAACCGATGAGCTAAAGGAAATGGCAGCTGTATCAGACTGGCTGAAAGCCAACATACCTCAAAGAGAACAAATAGGCTTTATCCATAATGATTATAAGTACGATAATCTGGTATTAGACGGGCCGGATAATCCTGAAATCAAGGCTGTACTGGACTGGGAAATGGCCACGGTAGGCGATCCTCTGATGGATTTGGGTACAAGCTTGGCCTATTGGGCAGAGGAAGGCGATCCGGACATTTTGAAAATGTTCAATCTTACCTACCCCAAAGGCAATTTTAGCCGGGAAGAAGTGATAGACTATTATTCAAAGAACAGCAGGTTGGACCTTTCCAATATGTTGTTTTATTATGTTTTCGGAGTTTTTAAGGTGGGTGTGATTGCCCAACAGATTTATAAAAGACATACATTAGGTTTTGCTCAGGATCCAAGATTTGCCGGATTGATCCATGTGGTCAAAGCCTGTGGTAAAACAGCCTTTAAAAGTATCCAAACCCATAAAATTTGAACTGATGAAAATTAAAAAAGTCTGTATTTTAGGAGCAGGCACCCTAGGGACCCGCGTGGCCCTACAGGCTGCCCTTTCTGGTTATCAGGTTTCCATATTCGACATTTACCCCAAGGCATTGGAGAATTCCAAAAAACTGATGCAGAGAATTGTTAAGCAACTGGCTGATAATTCCGGATTGGAGGATATAGCGGGCATGCATGCAATATCTACAATTACCTTCACAGACAATCCTAATGTAGCCATCCGGGAAGCCGACCTGATCAATGAAAGTGTCACAGAAGATGTGGAAATCAAAAATTCAGTCTGGGAACAATTTGGCCAAATTTCACCTGAAAAGACCATTTTCACTACCAACACTTCCTATCTATTGCCCTCTATGTTTGCTGAAATATCGGGTAGGCCTGGAAAATTCTGTGCATTACATTTCCATGATGTTTTTTACTCCAAAGTAGTGGATATTATGCCTCATCCCGGAACTGACCCTTCCTTAATCCCTACCCTGATGGAATTTGGGAGAAGTCTGGAACAGGTACCGGTTCTGGTCAAAAAAGAAAATCCTGGCTACCTTTTCAACAGTATGTTGTTGGCCTTTATCGGCGCCGCAGGTAAACTCTTGACAGGAGGAGTGGGAACTTTAGAGGATATTGATAAATCCTGGATGGTTAACTTCCATATGCCAATGGGACCTTTCGGGATCTTAGACTCTATTGGTTTGGATACTGCATGGCATGTCACCCATACCCTTCCTGATAAAGGTTCTCAGGCATTTGCAGCATTATTAAAGCAATATGTGGATGCAGGCAAACTTGGCGAAAAATCCGGTGAAGGATTTTACAAATATCCCAATCCTGCTTATAGACATGAAGGTTTTTTGATCTAGAACACAAGTCAAATGCCAAATTGGCCAATCAGATATGGGCTATTATCCAAATAGTTTAATTCATTATTTTGGATAATAGCCTCTTCAAGTAATTATATGGAAGTCATTCGTATTTTTACATGCATATTTGGAGAATATAACAATTTCTCTTTTTCATTTTTGAACTTTATTTGCAGATACTTTATTCATAATATGTTTTTCTCCCAATGCCCAAGAGATTCAGGATGATTCTGTAATTAAACAAATCATGCTATCAGGTGGTTAATTTTTGGTTTATAACGAAAATAGATTACTTTCGAGTACTTCACCCACCCATCACCTTCATCAATATGCATAAACCCTTTTTTATAGTTTTTCTCCTTTCTGTTCTCCTCCCAGGCAATACAAAATCTCAAATACTTAAAAATTCCTATCCACAAAGTATTTATCCGTATTCCGAAATTGTGGATCTCCAACAGGAAAGGCTCTCTTTTATGGAATTTCTTGATCAGGAATCTTCGTTTGAATTTTCTAAGTTAGATACTGAAAATACCAATTTGGGATTCACTGAAAACAATTATTGGGTTAGGTTTAGCCTAATCAATCAGGAAAACCAGTCCAAATTAATTTATTTAGAAACTGGAAGGCCAATTACAGATGTAGTGAACCTTTATCAGGTATCTTCAGATGGAGAGGTAGTCCAATTGAATAATGGGGATTTGATTCCTATTGAAGAACGTGCTTTTAACCACAGGAAAATTATTTTCCCTATTACTTTAGAAGCCAATAAGTCCTACCGATTTTATGTCAATTATCAAAGTGACGGAGAGGTTATCAACTTGCCCCTTCGGATCCATGATTCAGCCTCCCTCATACAAGAAGCGTACTTTGATCAATTGATTTTCGGTGTATTCTATGGAATTCTTTTATTGGCAGGTGTTACTTACCTCTTCTTCTATTTTGGGATCAAGCAAAAAAGCTTCCTTCTTTACGTTTTGTACGTATTCTCGGTCGCATTACTGCATTTTTCTTTGGATGGCTTTTATCATCAATACTTGACTCCCGAAATAACATGGTTTAGCAAAAGGGCCGTTTTATTATTCGCTGCATTTTCGGCTTTTGCTTTTGGACGATATGTGCAGATTTATGTGGAATTGAAATCATTTAGTCCAGCCTTAAATAAGCTTTTCAATATCAATTTATTGGCCATGTTGGGATTGATTGCCATGGTATTTATTTGGCAAAATGGTCTTCCCTATTATTATCCTGCAGTCAATGCCATTGCATTGCTCTTAATTATCCTATCCATTGCTTCAGTGGTGGGCAGTTATATCAAAAAGCACCCCGTTGATATTTTCTTTTCATTGGGTATTTTCAGTTTAACAGTAGGATTCATCATCTTCATCCTTAATAATTTCAGCTTAATACCCAACTCCTTTCTAACAGAAAATATCACCAAGTTATCTACAGGACTTGAAATTATCTTCCTTTCTCTTTCCATGTCCAATAGAATTAGGCTTCTGAAATCTGAAAAGGAAAAAATCCAGGAAATTGCATTGATCCAATCAGAGGAATCCAATCAGATCAAATCCTTTTTCCTATCGAATATTAGCCATGAACTGAGAACACCATTAAATGCTATCATTGGGCTCTCCAAATCCATACAGGATGAAATCAAAGATGAAAAAACCAAGAACAATCTTGAAGTCATCCAATATTCTTCCCTGGGTTTACTCAGTGCCATTGACGATATTCTTGATTATTCAAAAATTGAAAAAAAGGAGTTGCAATTAGAAGCAAAACCTTTTGATCTTAGAAAACTTGTACAACAAGTGAGGTATATCAACGAACAACAGGCAACCGACAAAAAGCTTAAATTTATCTATGAAGAAATCAATCCTTTGCCTGCAGTTGTAATTGGAGATCTCAACAGAACAAGACAAATTATTCAAAATCTTCTCAATAATGCCATAAAATTCACCCATGAAGGTGAAGTGAAATTAAGCATAGAATCAGAAACCAAATCTACTTCCCAAGTCAATCTAAAAATTATCATTACTGATACCGGAGTTGGCATTCAAAAAGAAAAAATGGAAAGGATTTTTGAATCCTTTATTCAGGAACAAATAGATGATAAAAGGAAATTTGGCGGTTTTGGACTTGGTTTATGCATTGTCAAAGCCCTGGTAGACCAATATGGTGGGAATTTGCATATTGATTCAGAGCAAGGTAAAGGTACTGCCGTGATTGTATCCCTGGACATGAATTTGCCAAAGGAAACCGATAAAAATCAGTGGCAATCCAATCTGAATAATGAATTTGATCTCAAAGTCAAAAACATCCTAGTGGTTGAAGATAATCCCGTCAACCAAATGGTGATGAAATCAATCCTGAAAAAATGGGAAAACACGACGTTTGACACTGCTTTTAATGGGATCGAGGCACTGGAAAAATTAAAGATCAACAAGTTTGACTTGATCCTAATGGACCTTCAAATGCCTGACATGGATGGATATGAGGCAACATTAGCGATCAGGGAAGGGCAATGTGGTGAAGAAAACAGAAATATTCCAATTATAGCAGTCACTGCAGATGCAACCGATAAAGCCAAAAACAAGGTATATCAGGTAGGTATGGATGATTATCTCACTAAACCGGTTGATAAAGATTTACTTTTTGAAAAGGTGAAAAACTCCTTATGGCTCAAAGAAATTGATATATCGAAGGCCATTTGATAGTAACTATAACCTCACTCATATAAAATGAGATTGGATCTCGAAAAGGCATTTGAAAAATGGTCTTTGAGCTTCCAATCCTGCTTTATTGCAATGTCATCAAAATTTAGACTGAAGTTTATATAAGAAGAAGCTTGATAAAAAAACAGTCGATTTCCTTCATTTATAGGATATCGACTGCTGTAATTTCAAAACTGATAACTTGGATTATACTTTCTTAGGAGGCAAATCAAAAGCCTGCGCATCATGGTCTAAATGACCTCTATGTGAACCATCACAGAAAGGTTTGTTTTTTGATTGACCACAACGACAGAGGCTCACCAAAGTTCTCCCCTGAAGGCCATAAACATTGCCCTGTGCATCTACAATTTCGAAGTCCCCTTCAACTTTCAAAGACCCATTTGAATTTACCGTTATTTTAGTTGTTGCCATATTTTTTATCGGTTTTGTTTATTTGAATGCAGCGAACATACACAAAAAATAGCGATAAAATTTAAAAATCCTCCAATTGGATTATTGAACTGGGATTCCCGGATTAATGATTTTTCTATCACCGAAACTTCATTTTCTAATCTGTTTAATTTTTCAAAGTATTGAGTTGAATACTCACTGTTTATCTTTCACGCGTTTGAAAACGCGTGACAACAGCACATGAAAACAGCAAATACCTCCTTTGCCTTAACTCTTAACCTAACTCCGTGAATCTCTGTGTCTACTCCGTGTAACTTGGTGTAACTCGGTGTAATTGAAAAAAAATTCTTTTCCATTTAAGCCCCAATCCCTTAAACCTTTAAAGCGTTTACTTTTTGCTTGGATCTTAACTCCAAAATCTTAATGAAATTCTTAATTCCCTTAACTCAATGGTTCAAATTTCTCAAAACCGATCTACGAGATCCCCCTACTCCTTACTTCAACCTACATACGATTATTCCAGACTGAGATTTAAATGCCATAAGGTAATCAGCTAAAGGCTTTTCAGACACTTCTACTTCCATTGAGCCTGTACTGGCATGCATTAAATGAATCCTACCGTTTTTTTCAACAGCAAAACCCACATGAACGACATCCAAATTCTTCATAGTGGCTGTAATGGCAATTAAATCCCCAGGTTTAATTTTGGGTTCTATTCTGCCAATTTCCTCTTTTGGAATATAATGATACTTTCTACTTTGAATTGCCTTTTCTGTTGCCTTTAGCTCCTCAATAAATTCTGGATTACTTAATTGAGCATAAAACTTTGGATTGGAAGACATAAAAGAAGGCTTATTATCATACACCTGACCTCCGATTTCCTGTGTAATGTCTTTTAAAATTCCCTTTTGTTGATTTTCATAAATCCAATCAGAAAAATAATGTAAACGGGAAGGATATCCCGTATTCTCACCATCACGATATCTCAAATGCTCCAACCCTGCTTCAAAATTTTCAAAGCTTAAATCGCCCTGCTTAACCATTCTGCTCAAGGTCACTACTGTTTCCAGGTATGTTGTGCAATCAAGGCCTTGAAGATTGATGACCAATTTTTCATCGCCTGGAATTTCCAAAGTCTTTTCCACGTAGGATGTACCCAAAAACCATTTGCCAATTTCTACATTAAGTTCATTAAGCGACTTTTCTGTAAGATTCTTTTGTGACAACTCGGTCAACAAATTCTCTAAACGTTCCCTACTTTCTAAAGAACAGACAGTTTGCGAATTCGCAAGAAATGGAAGCAGAATTAAGTGAATAAGAAAGAATATTTTACGCATTATGTCCTTAGCGATTACTTATTAAATGGGCTGTAATTTGGATTATTTTTTCAACCCTTCAAATCTTTCACCAAAATCTATGATCCGAATGGTGTAATGAACAGTACTGTCCGGAACATAAATCTGCATGGTTTGATTACCACTTAATTTTTTGATTGGCATAGGATATTGGATAACCTTATCAATATTAAAATCAGAAATTTTGATTTCAGGATCAATGTCCTCTCCTTTTGGGAAAATGGAATTTCTATCAATAGCATCGTAACCCTTTTCACTCAAATCCAAGGGTACTATTAAGGAATTAAAACCCAATTGATAATTACCAGGTAATACAAACTTCTTCTTTTCATCAAATGATACAGGTTCACTTTGTGCATAACACCAATTTACAACCATAAAAAAGGCCATCATTAGGGTAAAAACTTTTAGTATTTGCATGTAATGGTTAGTTTTCATTTTCTTCAAAATCCGCTTCATCTTCCTCTACAAGCTTGTCCATGCTCTCTTCTGCCCAGGCAACAATCAATTCCCGCTGCGCATCACTAAGTTTAGCAGAGGAATGCATCAATGTATAAATTCCCATGGGCATGTTCCCGCTGCTGACTTCTTCAATGATATCATCCAACTTACCAAGCTGCTCCATCAAATCGTAACTGTTCCATTGAGAAAAATTCAATTCCTCCCTACCTTCCCTGATGTCTTTGGTGACCAACCAGGATGAAGGAGCAATATGCGAATACCATGGGTATTTGGATTCATTGCTATGACAATCATAGCAGGAGTTTTTTAGCAGTCCAGCCACCTCATCATTGACCATTCCTGTAAGCATAATATCACCGGGATTTTGAAGCTCAACTTCAGGTAAGTCGTTGGGAACAAACTGAATTCCTAAGAATACCAATACCAGTACACTCAGGAGGTAGTGCCACCATTTCATTCTTTTGGAGATTTTTTCTTGCCTGCACTCCAGTCCAAAAGCGTTTTCAATTCAGCTTCTGAAAGCTTACCTTCTGGTTTATTTTCCAGATACTTTGCTGGAGGCATATCTCCATTGACAAGGGCTTCATTAATTTTAGACATGGTGGCCAGTTGTTTTGCTTTTCTGGATTCTTCGAAGACATCCCAATCTAATTTTTCCTTTCCCTTATCGTTTTTTGAATCGGCATTGTGACAGCCATAACATTTTTGGTCGATCACTGTCTTAACATGGGCAGGAATCTGTTCATCAAAAACGGTAGTCTCTGTATTAACAGAATAATTGTCCTTGACAGTGGCCTGTAAAAAAAAGAAAGCAATTAGGGCCAATGCCGGAATAATAAATAGTTTTTTCATGGTGCTAGTCATTAAGGTTGAATAAGAAATTTCAACAATTTATTGGGAAAACGCAAAAAAAAGACATGATTTTGACTGGCGCTTTTTAAAACTGAAAAAGATTTAAAACTCGACAGAAAACCGCAACCAATCCTGGTCCTCAAAACAACCTATCATCCCATTCAAAGTCTTCTACCTTTTTACCGATATTTTTCTACTCATACAAGCCTTTATGTAACTTTCCCATGGCATCTGCCGGAAATTTGATCACTTTTCGATCATAGGTCATCAGGCCATTGACCTCAACTTCTACATCGGAAGTTTGGGTGTAAACTGCTGCTGCAAGGCCTTTGGGGATCAATAATTTCAAATCTCCAATCAACCTTTGGTAACGGGCCCATAATTCTTCCTCGTTTTTGAAACTTTGGTAACCCCAGTTGTCTTTTTCCTGCCAGGTATGTCCTTCTACTGGTAAACCTAAACCTCCATACTCACCCAAAACTAGAATATTGACTTTTCCAAAAAGGTCCGGAGAAGGCATTACAGGATCGGGGTAATTGTGAACATCGAAAATATCCCCGACCAATTTATTTCCTTCCAGCTCAAAGTTGCCCCCAGAAGCGGAGTTGACCAAACGACTTGGATCATAGGCCTGCGTCCAATTTGTGATTTCTTTGGTTTTAAATTGCCCCCAGGCTTCATTGAATGGCACCCATACGACAATAGAAGGAAAATGGTGAAAAGCATCCATAATGGCCTTCCATTCCTTCCTAAATATAGCCTCCGATTCAGGAGTTCTATCTCTATCCATGCCTTTTCTATAAATACCCGGCTTAGGTTCCCATATGTTCCCCATATCACCGCTTGGCATGTCCTGCCATACCAGCATCCCAAGGCGGTCACAATTATAGTACCATCTTGCAGGCTCTACTTTCACATGCTTTCGGATCATGTTGAAACCCAATTCCTGGGTTTTGAGAATGTCAAATGCTAAAGCCTCATCAGTTGGTGCTGTATACAATCCATCTGGCCACCAACCCTGATCCAATGGTCCGTATTGGAATAGTGTTTCACCATTCAATGCCATTCTCTGCATACCATTTTCGTCATAGCTGATGGCTATTTTTCTCAATGCTCCATAGGATTTGACTTCATCCACTACCCTATTTCCCATTACTAATTTGACCTCAAAATCATAAAGATGGGGATTGTCAGGAGACCATGATTTTGGATTGGGGATTTTAAGTCGGAGAGATTGACCGATAGCAGCCTCAGCCTGCCCTACCAGGTTATCTCCGTCAAATGCGTTCACAGTCACTTTAAAACCAGCTTGACTGATATTCAATTCCGGTAGGATTTCGAAAGTACTGTTATCCCAATCAGGACTTATTTTCAATCCTGCAATGTAATTTTTAGGTACAAATTCCAACCAAACAGTCTGCCAAATACCCGTTACAGGCGTATACCAGATTCCTCTTGGGTTATTGACCTGCTTGCCTCTTGGTTGAGGACCTTGGTCTGATGGATCCCAAACTCTTACACTTAATTCTTGATGTTGACCTTTGTTCAAATATTCCGAAATGTCAAAAGAAAATGGATCATAGCCACCTTGGTGCTTTCCTACAGCTTTGCCATTTACAAATACTTCAGTTTCCCAATCCACTGCTCCAAAGTGCAACAAAACCTTTCCCTTCCTTTGGGTATTGGAAATCTGAAATTGCCTTTGGTACCAAAGCTCTTTTTCAGCTCCTACCGGTTTCATCACCCCAGAAAGGTAAGATTCTACGGGATAAGGAACGATGATTTTACCCTGAAAGCCACTTGGTCTAGGGCTTCCTTTCTCCAAGATGACATAATCCCAAGAGCCATTCAAATTGTTCCAATTGTCCCTCATCATTTGAGGTCTTGGATATTCGGGATGGGGATTGACAGGATCAACTTCTTCGGCCCAAGGGCTGAGGATTGGATTGGCGTGAAGGTGTTGTGCAAAGGTTACCTGAAAATTAAAAAACAGGAAAATCAAGAAAAGAATGGCTTTGTACATAGGACAGAAGGCTTTTGGGTCTGGATTGAATTTTACTATCAATATAACCTTGCTACATGGGTTTTCCAAATATTCTACTTTGGAGAAAGTGATGGTTGGCTCCTCTGTGAATGAAAAATAAACCAATTAAATAATAGTTCCTACGCCAACAAAATAAAATAAGGATATTGAAATTATAACCATTAAAGGTAAAAGAGGAAATGCCTTTTTTACTGACTTCAAGCGATGGAAAATAAATTTTAGAGGAGCAAATCCAGCATGGATTTAATAACTTAATCGAGCACTAACTTGAAAATTTGATGAATAATCAGGAATTTGATTCTCTTAATCAAACCAATACCTATAAAATGAAAACAATCAGAATACTCTACCTATTGGCATTTATGTCTTTCATGATGCTGGCATGCCAATCTCCTAAAGAAAACACACAAGATGATGTGGCATGGCAATCTTTGTTTAATAATGAAAATCTTCAGGGATGGAAAGCGGTAATGGGCGCTGCTGAATTTGAAGTCAAAGACGGGGAAATAATTGGTTCTGCCAAAGCCAATACGCCTAACACTTTTTTAATCACAGAGGAGGAATTCGGTGATTTCATTTTGGAATTGGATTTGAAAATTGAAGACCTGAGCAGTAATTCAGGGATTATGGTAAGAGGTCAATTTGATCCTGCTGCAAGAGACAGTAAAGGACTTGTATTTGGCTATCAGATAGAGGCTGATCCCACAGAAAGAGCTTGGTCTGGTGGGCTTTATGATGAAGCAAGAAGAGGCTGGCTATATCCTTTAGACCTTAATCCTCAGGCAAAATCTGCTTTCAAAATGGGTGAATGGAACCATTACCGAGTCGAAGCCATAGGAAATGAAATCAAAACTTGGGTCAACGGTCAGGAAGTGGCGTATGTGGTAGATGATATGGATGCAAAGGGACATATTGGTTTACAGGTTCATAGCATCAATAATCCAGAAGATGAAGGAAACAAGACGTATTTTAGAAATGTGGGCATTCAGACTGAAAACCTTCAATCAAAACCGTTTAACGATGATGTTTTTGTAGTGAGCACTACCTTAAACTCCTTGACTGATTATGAAAAAAACAAAGGATGGAAGTTGCTCTTCAATGGAACCAATACAGATGGATGGATTGGTGCTTATAAAGAAACTTTTCCTGAAAAGGGCTGGCATATCCAAGATGGGGTATTGATGGTAGAAGAAGCAGACGGAGGAGAATCCAGTAATTTCGGAGATATTGTGACAGTTGACAAATATTCGGCATTTGACCTGGCTTTTGATTTCAAGATGACCGATGGTGCCAATAGCGGTGTCAAATACTTTGTTACCCTGAGCGAAGGAAATACAGGATCAGCTATAGGCCTTGAATATCAAATTTTAGATGATGAAAGACACCCTGATGCAAAAATGGGCTTAAATGGTAATAGGACATTGGCTTCATTATATGACCTGATCAAAGCGGACAAACAACCTAGATTTGTCAAAGGCCCCGGAGAGTGGAACAAAGGAAGGATTGTAGTTTATCCTGATAATAAAGTGGAGCATTATCTCAATGGCGTCAAAGTGGTCGAATTCGTGAGAGGCTCTGATGAATACAGAGCATTGGTCGCTGAGAGTAAATACAAAATCTGGGAAAATTTTGGTGAAGCCCAAGAAGGACATATTCTTTTGCAGGACCATGGAAATGAAGTACATTTCAAAAATATAAAAATCAAAGAACTACGTTAAACCCTTAAATAATATGGATAACAAACAAAATAACCGCAGGGATTTTTTGAAAAAATCAGCATTGGCTACCGTTGGAATATCTTCTATAGGAGCTTTAGGGTTTTCCGCAAAAAGCTATGGCAATATTATTGGTGCAAACGACCGGATGAATGTAGCTATTGCAGGATTAGGAAGGAGATTGGGAGCATTTTATGACCCTATTGGTAGAAAAGAAAGCAATGTCAGGCTACATACCCTCTGTGATGTGATGGAATCCCAGCTGACAAAAGCAGCAGCTAGTTTTGCCAAACACATAGATTACAAGCCTCACTTGGAAAAAAGTATTTTAAAAGTTATAGATAACAAGGAAATAGATGTACTGATCAATGCCACTCCTGACCATTGGCATGCTCCCGGCACCTGGCTAGCGGTTGCCGCAGGCAAACATGTTTACGTTGAAAAACCCTGTAGCCATAATCCAAAAGAGGGAGAATTACTTGTAGCATTCAAAAACAAATACAACAGGGTGATCCAAATGGGAAACCAGCAAAGGTCCTCTTACCATACCATCGAAATCATCAAAGAAATCCATAATGGAGCAATCGGTAAGCCTTACAGGGCTGTTGCCTTTTATGCCAATAATCGGGGCAGGGTGCCAAACCCAGTTGAGCAGGCCCCGCCATCAGGTTTGGATTGGGAACTGTTTCAAGGCCCTGCTCCTAGAAGAAAATATACCCACGATACTTGGGACTACAATTGGCATTGGTATGGATGGGACTATGGTACAGCTGAAACAGGAAACAATGCCACCCATGAACTCGATGTGGCACGTTGGGCCCTTCAGGTAGAATTCCCAAGTCATGTAAGCGTTGATGCAGGAAAATACCATTTCAGAGACGATGGTTGGACCATGTATGACACCATGTATGCCACCTTCAAATTTGAAGGGGATAAATCAATTGTCTGGGATGGACAAAGCCGAAATGGCTACTTGACTTACGGAGCGGACAGAGGAACTGTGATATATGGAACTGAAGGCTCTGTTTTTGTCAATCGTGGACTTTACAGGCTATTCGACAAGGGAGGTAAATTAATCAGAGAAGTCAAATCCAGAGGAGAAGAAGGCAGTACCAATTTAGGTGGTGGCGGAGACAATACCACAGACCATGTCGTCAACTTCTTTGAGGCAATAAGGGGAAAGCAAAAGCAAAACTCTACCATTGAGGAAGGTGCAGTCTCTACCCTACTCTGCCATTTGGCCAATATTTCTTACAGAATCGGTGAAAACTTTGACTGTAATCCTGCCAATGGCCACATCTATAACAGAAAAGGTATGGAGTTATGGTCTAGGGAATATGAAAAAGGTTGGGAGCCTAAGCTTTAATTTCCTTTTCAAAATTCTCTTTAAACCCAAAACTCTCAATGATTCATTACAAGGAAGTCCCTATTGGATGGGGCTTCCTTCTCGTAAAAACTAAATACTGATTTAAAAATACTAAAAAGATTAAAACACAGGCGCTTCTTTGGATTAAACAACCATTTAATTTTTAATCTTCCAAAATTGATTTTAACCTTTGCAAACCAAATTCCAGATCTTCTCCAATAATCGAATCCATATCCATAAATAATAGAAATGCATTCATGGGGTAATTCATTTTTCCGTTAAAGCCCCATTTCACCAATGTATTAAATTCTTCAATTTTCTCCGTGGAAATATAAGCCGCTGAAGTTGATTCAAATGGTTTGATAAATCTCAATTCGTAATCTATCCTTTCCCCCTCCCTAATACTGATTATTTCCTGCTCTCCTTCCCCAACTTCATCATTCCCAACCCAGGCATATACAAATCCGAGTTCCCCGTCTACTCCTCTAAAAGTACTTACTTGATTGGGGTCCATCGTCGCCCATTTGCTGTAATTCTGTTGGTTTTTAAGATACTTTACATATTCAAAAACTGTTTCTTTTGGAAGTTGGATTATTATTTCTCTTTCGACTGCATATTCTTTTTTGGTAAAAAGTGCCATAACCATTGGTACAATGATTAACATTCCTAAAGCGATCAATATTATTTTTAAAACCTTCATGGTAAACAGGTTAATGCTATGAAATTTAATAAATAACTCACAGAATATAAAAATCTTATCAAATTAGATGTTCAATTAGAGCATTCAAGGTACAGTATAAAATGAAGTATCTTGCTGAAATTTATTAGATCTAAACCAAGATTATGGCTATATGCCTTTGTCATTATACAGGAATGACTGGCCTATCTTTCACGTTTTCATTCTTCCTTTCTTATAAGTAAATATGCAGAATAGTTTGTAACTTGTTTTGATAAAAGGATGAACTCCATCGTATTCATCACCTGCTCAATTAATGTATTATAAATTCATGGCTGTGTAGATCTCTACCGCCTATGGTTATTCTTAATGTTAACATGAAACTGTTTTCTGTAAAAAATAAAAAAATTATCATTACCGGAGCTACTGGCGTGTTGGGCAAGTCCATGGCCCAACACCTTGCAAATGAGGGTGCTCATATCATTATTGTAGGAAGAACAGCTTCAAAGATCGAGCAGCTTGTTGAAGAAATAAGATCTTCTGGAGGAAAAGCAGATGCCTTTCTGGCAGATGTTACTTCAGAAATCCATGTGGTCCAGGCCGCAGGACACATCCAAAAGAGATATACTAAAATCGATGTCCTAGTCAACTTAGCAGGTGGTAATTTACCCGAAGCTGTAGTAAGACCTGATCAAACCTTAGCTGACCTATCAGCAGATGCCATGAAAAAGGTTTTGGACCTCAATTATCAGGGAACATTCCTTCCAATCAAACATTTCTTTCCTTTTATGTTGGCAAATGGCTCTGGTAATATCATTAACATCTCCTCTATGGCAGCCAGTAGGCCAATGACACGCGTAGCAGGTTATGCTTCTGCCAAAGCAGCTATAGATAATCTCACCAAGTGGCTGGCAGTAGAAATAAATCATAAGCATGGGCCTGATTACAGGGTCAATGCTATAGCTCCAGGTTTCTTCCTAACCGATCAAAACCGCAACCTACTGACAGAAAAAGATGGTCAACTTACACAAAGAGGTCATCAAATCATCCAACATACACCTATGGGCAGGTTCGGGGATCCAGATGATCTTCTGGGAACCCTGCAATGGCTTTGCTCCGACGCCTCCAAGTTTGTAAACGGTACCATCATCCCAGTAGATGGGGGATTTTCGGCGTACTCAGGAGTCTAGGAATGAAGTATGTACGAAGTACCAAGTACCAAGTACCAAGTACGAGAGCTTGTCCTTTGAATATGGATTTAATGTAAATTGTTACAGGCAGCAGATTTAAATTTGTTGGTAGCAAAACAATACAACCAATTAACTAATTACTAATAACCAATTAACCAATCACTAATTACCAATCCCATGATATACAAAATGGAACAGACCATGCGCTGGTATGGTCCTAAAGATCCGGTAAGTTTGGCGGATATCAGACAGGCCGGTGCAACGGGCATTGTTTCTGCCTTACATCATATTCCCAATGGAGAAGTCTGGTCCAGGGAAGAAATCAAGAATAGAAAAGACATGATTGAGGCTGCTGGACTCACCTGGTCCGTAGTAGAGTCAGTGCCTGTCCATGAAAATATCAAAACCCGCACAGGTAAATACAGGGAATATATAGAAAATTACAAGCAGACCATTGCCAACCTGGCGGCTGAAGGTGTTCGTATTATTTGCTACAACTTTATGCCCATCTTGGATTGGACCCGAACGGCATTGGCTTGGACACTTCCCAATGGTGCCAAGGCCCTCAGGTTTGAAAAAAAGGAAGTGGTCGCCTTTGACCTCTTTATCCTTAAAAGACCTGGCGCCGAAAAAGAATATTCCCAAGAAGAAATTAAAAGGGCCAAATATTTCTTTGAAAATGCCTCTCGGGAGGATATTAAGAGAGTGCAGGACAATATTCTCAAAGGATTACCCGGCTCGGAAGAAGGCTATACCATGGAAGAATTCCAAAATGCCTTAGACACGTACATAGGCATTGGCCATAAGGAACTGGCTAATCATTTGAGGCTATTTCTAAATGAAATATTGGAAGTAGCAGCGGAAAATGGTGTAAAAATGGCTATACATCCTGATGATCCTCCATTTGACATTTTCGGCCTTCCCAGGGTAGTGAGTACTGCTGCAGATATGCGCCGAATGGTCTCAGACAATGACAGCCCTAATAATGGTTTTACCTTTTGTACAGGTTCGTATGGCGTGCGGACAGACAATGATTTACCAGCCATGGTCAGGGAATTTGGAGACTACATTCATTTCATCCACCTCAGGGCTACTACAAGGGATGCAGAAGGCAATTTCTTTGAGGACAACCACCTGGAGGGTGATGTGCCCATGGAGGCTGTAATCCATGAAATCCTGAAAGTCCAGAAAAGAAGAGGAATATCCATCCCTATGAGACCAGATCATGGCCATCAGATGCTGGATGATATCCAAAAACCTATTATAAATCCTGGGTATACCGCTATCGGCCGACTTAAGGGATTGGCTGAGATTCGGGGTGTTGAGGCAGGTTTGATTTATGCAGGTGTAGTATAAATTTACAAATTGGCAGACCTGGAATGACAGGAGTTTCAAAATAATAAAATAATCAACAAACAGACTACTGAAAGACTGCGAGCTACTAACACGGGTAACCGTTGCACAACTTCATTTTGAATCAAGATAATATACGGCTTGCAGTCATTTGGCGGATTTCTCATTTTAGGATTGGGTGAAAAGGTGGGTTTGGGGGAGTAATTTTAGTAACCACAAATGATATGTAAATAATCTCAGAAATAAGATCTCCTTTTGATGATTTATAAAAAAACATTAGTTTTAATAAACAATGCAATTGTAGTATCAAGCCAGCAAGAATTGAAGGCTTGGTAGTATAAATACGTTGTAATAAGTAAGTTATGCGGCAGCTTAAAAGACGACAATAAAATACAAAACTGATAAGTAAAAATAAACAACAATGCGAAATTTATCACTTTTCATAGCGACAAGTTTAGACGGATACATTGCAAAACCTAATGACGACTTAAATTTTCTGAAAATAGTTGAAAAAGAAGGCGAAGACTACGGCTATTCTGAATTCACTGCAAACATTGACACTATAATTCTCGGGAGAAAGACCTATGATTATGTGCTTAAAGAAATCAGCTCTTCCCATTACGACAACGGACAACGGGACGTTTATGTAATAACAAGAACCGAAAGACCAAAAGTTGGCAGAACTACTTTTTATACAGGAAACTTAACGGACTTGGTGCAACAACTAAAATCGCAAAGTGGAAAAAACATTTATTGTGATGGCGGAGCAGAAATTATAAATGAACTTTTACAGCACGACTTGATAGACGAATTTGTAATTTCAGTAATACCGATTTTGGTTGGTAACGGGACAAGATTATTCAAAGACAATAGACCCGAACAACAACTTGAATTTGTAAGTGCAAAATCATTTGACAAAGGGTTAACGCAACTGCATTACAAACGAAAGAGATAGAATGGAGAAAGAAAAGACAAAACGAACTTGTAAATATGGACACACTTTCTATAAAAGTACCGATTGTCCAACTTGCCCGACCTGTGAAAAACTCAAAGAACCAGCTTCGGGATTTTTAGCTTTGTTGAGTAATCCTGCAAGAAATGCTTTACTTCATTATGGAATAGACACAATAGAAAAGCTATCTAACCATACTGAAAAAGAAATACTAAGACTTCACGGGATTGGAAAAGCATCAATGCCGACTTTCAAAAAAGCACTTGAAGATGAAGGATTGACATTCAAACAAAAGGAATGAAAAAAAGAAAGCCGACCGCATAACAACACCTACACGCAAGTGGGGTTCAGTGCTTCTATGAAAGTGAAATGCTAAACCAAAGTTCTGTTCTTTTAATGAAGTTCAGTGCTAAAAATCCCCACCTGCGTGTAGCTGCAAACCGTCAGGCTGTGAAAAAACTTTCAGTTTTTGGAAAAAGCCGCATTTTTGGAGCGTATAGGGACTTCACAGGGTCTTGAACTTGAATTTGAGTCAACTTTATATTTGAATCGTTAGTTTTTA
>NZ_JBHLWI010000054.1:0-1328 GCF_042432905.1 Fontibacter flavus
TCGAAATGAATTGTGTTTAATTTCAAGTTTTGATCCAAATATTATTTTAAAATAGGATTAAGATGTCTGTAGTTTTTATCATATCCAACACCTGATTTAGCAACTGCAAACGCTTGTTTAATCAACTTATTCACCACCGCAATCATGGCTACTCTATGTGCTTTACCTTTTGCCCTCAGGCGTAGATATAAATCTTTACATGTTTGATTATAGGCTTTAGCAGATCTTGCTGCCATATAAAGGCATTTGCGAACTTCAGTCATGCCCATCTTGCATATCTTAGTTTTTCCTTTCACAGAAGTCCCTGATTCATAGATTCTGGGAGAAAGGCCTAGATAAGAAATAACCTGCTTGTAGTTTTCGAAATTATCAAAGCCTCTTAAAGCTACTATTAAAAGTAAACTTGTTTTTGGACCTATACCAGGAACCGATTCAAGCTGTTTTCTTAACTCCCCGTTTTCTATTTCTATCAATTCATTTAGATGTTTATTTGCCTCTTTAATGTTTTCTTCTATTCTTAATAGCTCCTCTTCCATAGACTTTCTAATGAGCACATTAACCGGACCTGCCGCTATAAAAGATTCCATTTTCATAAGGATTGCATGCTGGTGTTTCAAGAGCTGTTTCTGGTAGGCATACCATTGTTTGATTTGCAGATAACTCTCCTTTAAAGGTTCCCATGGCTTGATCTCCATTAAACTTCCATAGGCTGCAATGCTTTGGGCATCAGCACTATCAGTCTTGGTCCTCTTCAACTGCATCTGCATAAACCTCTTGATTACCAACGGATTTATCACAGAAATTTTGATACCTCTTTCAAAAAGAAAAGTTGCCAATTGATAATAATATGGTCCAGACGCTTCCATGACCACCCATGTGTTCTGAGGCAATTTTAACAGAAACTCTTTAAAGCCTTCGTTATTATTACTTAGTTTACCTTTTTGAATTTTCCCTTCAACGGTTTTAATATAAAAATCAAATTTTTCTTTTGAGATGTCTACTCCCGCGAATACGTGTAGAGCTTTTTCCATAATCTTGTTAACTTTACTTTTGATCCAAATGGGACCGTTGCTATCAGCAAGCCTTTTTACCTCATCAATCTATACTTAAAACAGGTTTCTGAACCTAATGAATTGTCCTGATTTCGGTAGAAAGTAGCAGAAGGGAACTGCATTTCGAAGAGTCTTTTTGACGAATGACAAGTAACGTTCTTACTCCTTCTGCTTTTGCCTGGTAGCAGCGCCCTGCTTACCTGACAAACCAAATAATATCCTGACAATTATGCAACAGTTTACATTTGCCAAACTTAGTATGACAAGGAAAAGCCT